>JBBTKS010000228.1:0-1513 GCA_038058885.1 Pseudomonadota bacterium | reverse complement strand
GACAAGATCAACGCAACGCCGGAGTACTCCGACGACGTGGCCAAGGCCTTGCGCCTGGCGCTCGAGGACTTCAAGGCGCATAACGTCTGGTAAGTGACGCCCTCACCCCTTGCCCTCTCCCGCAAGCGGGAGAGGGGGAGTAGGAAGAGAACTTTATATATATGGCCATCGGCAAAGAGATACGCAAGCAGATCAAGAGCATCCAGAACACGCAGAAGATCACGCGTGCCATGGAGATGGTCGCGGCCAGCAAGATGCGCCGTGCCCAGGAGCGCATGCTGGCGGCGCGCCCGTACGCCTACAAGATCCGTAACGTCGTGAGCCACCTGCACTACGCGCATTCGGAATATAAACACCCGTTCATGATCGAGCGCGAAACGAAGCGCACCGGCATGATTTTGGTGACCTCCGATCGCGGCCTGTGCGGCGGCCTGAACACGAACTTGCTGCGCACGGCGCTGGTCGAGATGAAGGCCTGGCACGACAAGAAGATTGAAATCGACTTATGCACCATCGGCAGCAAAGGCTTCATGTTCAGCAAGCGCATCGGCGCGAACATCCTGTCGCACGTGGCGCATCTGGGCGACAGCCCGCGCATCGAGGATCTGATCGGCACGGTCAAGGTCATGCTCGACGCCTACATCGAGGGCAAGATCGACCGGCTGTATGTCATCTACAACCGGTTCGTGAATACCATGTCACAGCAGCCGGTCATCGAACCATTACTGCCGCTGCCGGAAATCTCCGCGGCGACGGCGACCGAGACCGAAACCGATGGGCTCAAGCACCACTGGGATTATATCTATGAGCCGGAGGCGCACGAGCTGCTGGACGATTTGCTGACGCGTTACATCGAGTCGCAGGTATATCACGGGGTGTCGGAGAATCAGGCCTGCGAACAGTCGGCGCGCATGGTGGCGATGAAGTCGGCGTCCGACAACGCCGGCACGCTGATCGACGAATTGAAATTGAAGTACAACAAAGCCCGCCAGGCGGCGATCACCCAGGAAATTTCGGAGATCGTCGGCGGCGCCGCGGCGGTGTGAACAAATAATTCACCGCAAAGGCGCAAAGAGCGCAAAGGGTTTTAAAATTTAAAAAGCTTTTCTTTGCGTACTTCGCGTCTTTGCGGTGAAAGAATTTACTTTTTGAGGCACTGAAAGATGACTAACGGAAAAATCGTGCAAATCATCAGCGCGGTGGTGGACGTGGAATTCCCGCGTGATGCCCTGCCCAAGGTTTACGACGCGCTGAAACTCGCCGAGGTCGATTTGACGCTCGAAGTGCAGCAGCAGCTGGGTGACGGGGTGGTGCGCTGCATCGCCATGGGCACCACCGACGGCATCAAGCGCGGCATGAGCGTGGCCAACAGCGGCAGCCCGATCTCGGTGCCGGTCGGCACCAAAACGCTCGGCCGCATCATGGACGTGCTCGGCCGTCCCATCGACGAAATGGGCCCGATTGGCAACGAGAAATCGATGCCGATCCATCGCCAGCCGCCGAGCTATGAAGA
>JBBTKS010000227.1:2034-15276 GCA_038058885.1 Pseudomonadota bacterium | reverse complement strand
AGGGTGCGCCCTGCGCACCGATCGACGAAATGGTGCGTGGGACGCACCCTACGCCGGGTAATCCGGAGTCTTCCTAGGCCTGGGATAACAAGGCCTGGATGTCCACTTGGAGCGGCCGGGGGCTGCCGTCCCCGCGGATAATAGCCTGCAAATCCTTCAGGGCAGCCTCGAAATCATCGTTGACCACCACGTGATCAAACTCCTGGTAGTGGCTCATCTCGGACACCGCTTCGCGCATGCGCTGCGCGATCACCTCCGGCGCATCCTGGCCGCGGCCGGTCAGGCGCTCCTCCAGCGCCGCGCGCGAAGGCGGAAGGATGAAAACACTGACCGACTCCGGCATCTTTTCCTTGATGGCGCGCGCGCCCTGCCAATCGATGTCGAGGATGATGTTCTTGCCCTGGCGCAGCAGGTTCTCGGTCGCGGCGCGCGAGGTGCCGTAGGAATTGCCGAAGACCTTGGCGTGCTCCAGGAACCGGTCGGCCGCCACCATTTCGTCGAACTGGGTCTGGTTCACGAAATAGTAATGCACCCCGTGCTGCTCGCCCGGGCGCGGCGCGCGCGTGGTATGCGACACCGAGAACGCCAGGTCCGGCATGCGCTCGACGAGCGCCTTGGCGAGGCTGGTTTTGCCGGTGCCGGAAGCGGCGGAGAAAATAAAAAGTCTGCCTTTGTTCATTTAGCTATGATCTCGTTTTCTTGGTATTACCCTGCTTAGGTGACTTTTCCCTATCATTAAACTTTGGCAATTTGCGATAACGCCTTACGTATTCGGCTAAACACAGATACTCGAATCTCGCCACATCTCCCATTTTCCGCAAGCCGGCTGGGCTATTACGTTGCTTTAAATTAAATGGCGCTATCGAAACATAAAGCTTTTTCACCAGCTTGGTGTAATCGGGATACTTGTATCGGACCCTCTCGGCTCCTCCATGTCCTTTCTTTCCGGCAATGGTGTTATCGAACTGCTTTAATCGCCATTTGAGTCCCGCGTTTGTCATTCCCACATAAATTATTTTCTTGCTCCATTTAAAACGCTTCCCTGAAATATTCTGACTTGAACGTGCGATCACATATACACCGGGGTCGCTCAGGTCGTTTCGCTGAGGCCATTTCTGCCAGAGTAAAAATTTCTTTTCGTACATCTAGTCTGTCCGTACGATGCAATTGTAGGGTGGGCACCGCCCACCATTTCTAAACTGTTCTACTCACCGAATTCACCATCCAGATTTAAAGCAACATCATTGCCCCAATCTTCGGGATAGACGCCCTTAGCCGCATAACGGTGAAATGTTGAATATGGCCAGTCCTTAACGTGATTTACAAGCCCATGCTTCACCGGGTTGTAATGGACATAATCCATGTGTCGTCGGAAATCTTCTTCATCGCTAATTGAGTGTTCCCAAAATCGTCGTTGCCAAACGGATGTTTCTCGGTGCTTCTGTTTTGAAGCCGTCAACCGGGCATTATGATGCAACGCATTTCTTGTCTGTTTCGAAAAACCTGCCTTGATCAAACCCCAGCGTTTTGAATAATCTCTGTCACCTTCCGGCAGGGTCCAAATGCAATGCAAATGCTCGGGAAGCAAAACCCACGCTTCTACGGTAAATGGATATTGACGTTTTACAACGTTGATTGCGTTTCGCAGTGCCTCGCGTGATTCCGGGGCAGTCAGAATCTTTCGCCGCTCGCCGGCTACAACTGTAAAGAAATATGTTCCTCCTGTTGCCCGCGCCCTGCGATAGTTCGACATGTTATTTTTTGTTGGTGGGCAATGCCCACCCTACATTTAATCACTCAATGTTCTGCACCTGCTCGCGCATCTGCTCGATCAGCACCTTGAGCTCCACGGCGAGGTTGGTAAGCCGCGTATCGGTGGACTTGGACGACAGGGTGTTGGCCTCGCGGTTCAACTCTTGCATCAGGAAATCGAGGCGCCGGCCGGCGGGACCGGCCTGGCTGAACACACGGCGGATTTCGGCGAAGTGCGCGGTGAGCCGGTCGATCTCTTCGGTGACGTCGGACTTCTGCGCGAACAGCACGATCTCCTGCTCGAGGCGCGCGGGGTCGAGCTGCTGTTTGATTTCTTTCAGGCGCGTCTCCAGACGTTCGCGAAATATCCGCACCGCCTCCGGAATCAGTTCCTTCGCCTTGACCACCAGCTGCTCCATGGCCTGCAAGCGCTGCAACATGAACTCCTGCAGGCGCGCACCCTCGCGGACCCGCGTGGCGGCCAGATCGTCGAGCGCCGCCGCGAGCGCCTCGATCGCCGCGGCGCCCAGGCTGTCGACGTCGAGCGGCGGAACCTTGAGCACGCCCGGCCAGCGCAGGATGTCGATGGCGCGCAGCGGCGAGAGATCGGCGTACAGGCCGCGCAGGTGTCCGGCGGAAACCAGCAGCCGCTGCACCTGGTCCTCGTTGAGCTCGATCGCGCCCGCGGCCGCCTCGCCTGCCTGGAAGCGCAGGGTGCCGTCCACCTTGCCGCGCGCCAGACGCGCATTGATCAGTTCGCGCACGCGCGGTTCGAGCACCCGCAGCTCTTCCGGCAGACGCAGGGCGATCTCGAGATAGCGGTGGTTGACCGAACGCAGCTCCCAGGTAAGCGCGCCCCAGGACGTCGCGGCCTCGCGACGGGCGAAGGCGGTCATGCTGGCGGTCGGGGATGGGGATTTGGCGCGGTTCATGGCTGCGCGGATGGTAAACCGCGGGTTTGCCGGGAGCAAATCCGGGTCGCGGCAGACCGATATCCCCGGCCCGCGGTTCCGGCCATATATAATCAGAGGTGGAAACACCGAGCGCGGGCCGAGCCCGCCGGTCAACGCCAAACCGGATGTCATGACAATCGCCGACGCCCTGCCCCCAGGCTACCTGCTGCACCAGTACCGCATCTCCAAGACGCTTGGCGGTGGCGGCTTCAGCATCGTCTATCTGGCGCGCGACACCCGGACGAAACAGCTGGTGGTGATCAAGGAATATATCCCCGGCCAGCAGGCCACGCGGCGCGACGGCGAAACCGTCGAGAGCCTCTCGGCCGATACCGCCACGACCTTCAACACCGGCTTGAAGCGCTTTCTCGACGAGGCCAGCGCCCTCTCCAAAATCAACCATCCGAACATCGTGCGCGTGATCGACTTCTTCCGCGAGAACAACACCGTTTACATGGTGATGAACTACGAGCAGGGCAAGGACCTGCGCTGGTACATCAAACGCCACGACGGCCGCCTGAGCGAAAAATTCATTCGCACGGTCTTCCCGCAACTGCTCGTCGGACTGCGCGAGCTGCATAGCCATCGTCTGCTGCACCTCGACATCAAGCCGGCGAATGTCTATCTGCGGCCGGGCGGCTCGCCGCTGCTTATCGATTTCGGCGCGGCGCAATCGCAGTCCGTGAACGAGCGCAGCCGCGGTCCGCACACGCTGACGCGCGGCTTCGCACCGTACGAGCAGCACACGCGCGGACATATCGGTCCGTGGACCGATCTTTACGCTTTCGGCGCCACGATGTGGGCGTGCATGTGCGGCAAAGCGCCACCACCGGCCCTCAAGCGCGCCGAAAAGGACACATACAAACCGGCGGTACGCCAGTTTGCGGGGCGCTATTCGCGTCCGCTGCTCGAGGCCGTGGACTGGTGCCTGCAGATGGACCAACTCCAGCGTCCGCAGAAAGTGGATGACCTGCTCGATTTTCTCAACAAGGAACCGGCCGCGGCACCGGAACCGCCGCCGGAATCCTTGCTCGATCGCCTGACCCCGAAGTTTTGGCGCGGACGAAAATGACGCCATGAAATACCAGATCACGCAATTCAGCCTGCGCGGCGCCCGACGCGTCAACGAAGACCGGGTGGGCTATGCCGAACGCGACAACGCCGTGCTCCTGGCCGTGGCCGATGGCCTCGGCGGACATCGCGGCGGCGAGGTGGCGGCGGAGATCCTGGTGCAAACGCTGTTGCACACCTTCCAGACGCTGCGTCATCCGGTGGTGCAGCGCCCGTCGGTGTTCCTCGCGCTCGGCATCCTCCAGGCGCACCATGCGATCATCACGCGCGGGCAGGACAGCCAGCCGCCGATCGAGCCGCGCACCACCTGTGTCACCTGCCTGGTACAGAACGGTTACGCCTACTGGGCGCATGTCGGCGACAGCCGCCTGTACCTGTTCCGCCAGAACCGCTTCTTGCTGCGCACCCAGGACCACACCACCATCGAGGAACTGCACCAGGGCGGGCTGCTCACCGAAAAGGAAATGCTCGACCATCCGCAGAAAAGCCATCTGCTCAACTGCCTCGGCGCCGCCACCACGCCCACGATCAGCATGGGCGAAGAAACCTTGCTGCAACCCGGCGACATGCTGCTCGCCTGCACCGACGGCCTGTGGGAAGCGCTCACCCCCGAGGAGATCGCGCGCTACCTCAAGGCGGCGGCGCTGGACGAGGCGGTGGAGGAAATGCTGCTCGCGGCGCAAAAGAAAAAACAGCAGGCCTGCGACAACGTCAGCGCCGTGTGCCTGCGCTGGGAGGACGCGATCACCCAAAGCCCGCCGCTGCAGGGCAACGCGGTGGCGCATATCAACGAAGCGATGCTGCGCGAAGAGGCCAGGCATCATCTTCCCCATGTCGCCAAACTGCCGCCGAGGAAATCCACGGTCGCTGCGGAAGAACCCGCGGACGACAAGAAAAAACCGCTCGAGAGCCGCATCCAGGAGATCGAGGACTTTCTCAAGAAGTTCGAGCCCAAGGTCTGAACCTGCTAAACTCCGCCGCGTCTTTCCACTCCCGAAGCCGAGAATCTATGCGACCCAGCGGACGCCGTCCCGAACAATTACGCGACATCCGAATCACGCGGAATTACACCAAACATGCCGAAGGCTCGGTACTGATCGAGTTCGGCGAGACGCGCGTGATCTGCAACGTCAGCGTCGACGAAAAAGTGCCGAACTTCCTCAAGGGCAAGGGCCAGGGCTGGGTCACGGCGGAGTACGGCATGCTGCCGCGTTCCACCGGCAGCCGCATGCACCGCGAGGCGTCCTCGGGCCGGCAGGGCGGGCGCACCATGGAAATCCAGCGCCTGATCGGGCGCGCGCTGCGCTCGGCGGTGAACATGAAGCAACTGGGCGAGCGCACATTCACCATCGACTGCGACGTGATTCAGGCCGACGGCGGCACGCGCACCGCGTCCATCACCGGCGGCTGCGTGGCGCTGGTGGACGCCATCAACCATCTGCGCACGCGCAAGCTGCTCGACACGAATCCGCTGCAGCATCTGGTGGCCTCGGTGTCCACCGGCATCTTCGGCGGCGAGGCGGTGCTGGATCTCGATTACGCCGAGGACTCCAACGCCGGCACCGACATGAACTTCGTGATGGACGACGCCGGCGGCTTCATCGAAATCCAGGGCACCGCCGAATCCCAGACCTTCAGCCTCGAGGAAATGCTGGCGATGACCAAGCTCGCGCAAGCCGGCATCCGCAACCTCATCGACCATCAAAAGAAAGCGCTCGGATTAACGTGAGCAAGACCCTCGTCCTTGCGAGCAGCAACCCCGGCAAGGTACGCGAGATCAACCAGATGCTCGCGGGCCTGCATCTCTCCGTGGTTCCGCAATCCGACTTCAAGGTTATCGATGCGGAAGAAACCGGCCTGACTTTCGTCGAAAACGCGCTTCTGAAAGCGCGCAACGCCACGCGCCACACCGGCCTGCCCGCGATCGCCGACGATTCCGGCATCGAAGTGGATTATCTCAACGGCGCGCCCGGCATCTACTCCGCGCGCTACGCCGGCAAGAACGCGAGCGACGAACAGAACCTGCGAAGACTGCTCGACGATCTCGTCGGCATCCCGGAAGCCGAACGCACCGCGCGTTTCCAGTGCCTGATGGTGTACTTGCGCCACGAGTTCGATCCGACGCCCATTATCTGCCAGGGAACCTGGGAAGGAAGAATTTTATTCGAGCCACGCGGCTCGAATGGCTTCGGCTACGATCCGATCTTCTTCGTGCCGACGCACAACTGTTCCTCGGCTGAGCTGCCGCCGGAAGTGAAAAATAAATTGAGCCATCGGGGGCAGGCGTTGAGATTGTTGGTCGCTGCGCTGGGGCATACACATCTCTGATGTCATTCCCACATTGGCTGTCATGGGGATGACGTTCAAAAAAAGAAAATTCAATGACCACGGCCACACATCACGACTCCTCCTGGCGCTGGAAAGTCATCATTGCCTTCACGGCGGTCTACATCATCTGGGGTTCGACCTATCTGGCCATCCGCGTCGGCGTGCAGCAATTGCCGCCGGCGCTGTTTGCCGGCGCGCGTTTCGTTACCGCCGGAATCTTGCTCGCGCTCTACGCGCGCCTGAGCGGACAGAAATTTCCAACCCACTTGCGCGAATGGCGCACGATTGCGATCACGGCATTGTTCATGCTGGTCGGCGCGAACGGGCTGGTGGTGTGGGGCGAACAATGGGTGCCGTCGAACCAGGCGGCACTGATCGTCGCCACCACCGCGCTGTGGCTCGCGGGATTCGGCACGCTGGGTGCGCACGGCCAGAAGCTGGGGCCGCGCACGGTGCTCGGGCTCGCCGTCGGTTTCTTCGGCGCGGCCATGCTGCTCCTGCCGGAAAACGGTTTCACGCTGGATCACTTGTGGGCGCAGCTCGCGGTGCTGGCGGCCTGCCCGCTGTGGGCGGCCGGCTCCATGGTCGCCAAGCGCGGCCATCTCACTACGCCGCCGCTCATGGTCGCGGCTCTGCAATCGCTGGTTGCCGGCATTGTTTTCTGCGGATTTGGATTCAGCACCGGGGAAGCGGTGCGCTGGAGTTGGTCGCCGCAGGCGATGGCGGCACTCGTCTATCTCATTATCTTCGGTTCCTGCTTTGCCTACGCCGCCTACATCTGGTTGCTGCACGAAGTCAGTCCCGCGGCGCTCGGCACTTATGCCTACATCAATCCGCTCGTGGCGGTGGTGCTCGGCTGGCTGGTGCTGCGGGAAACGCTCAGCGCCACGCAGATGGCGGGCACGGTGGTGATCATCATCGGCGTGATGCTGGTCAGCATCACGCGCCCCAGGGCACTGGCAGCGCCGAGCCAGCGGACTTAGCGATATTTTTAAATGCGCTGAAAATGTAAAACGCGTTACGAAACGCAATGCGCCGGCATTCGGCGGATTACGGCGCTGCGCGCCTAATCCGCCCTACGAAAAAAAACGTCTCGGCATTCATCCCAAGCCGGCGCGGGAAAGCTGGTATAATCACTGTTTCCTCTCCGTCCGCCTCCGCGCATGCTGAACTTCGCCTCGCTTCCGCCGCTGTCGCTCTACGTGCACGTCCCGTGGTGCGTGCGCAAGTGCCCGTACTGCGATTTCAATTCGCACGCGGCGCGTGCGACCATTCCGGAACAGGAATACATCGACGCGCTGCTGCGCGATCTGGAGCAGGACCTGCCGCGGGTGTGGGGACGGATCGTGCACACCATCTTCATCGGCGGCGGCACGCCGAGCCTGTTCTCGCCCGAGGCCATCGATCGTCTGTTGTCGGGCATCCGCGCGCGCTTGCCGCTCGATCAAAATCCCGAGATCACGCTCGAAGCCAATCCCGGCACGGTCGTCGCTCCTGCGCATCCTGCGCCCGCGACATTTGTGCGTCCCTGCACATCAGAGCTCGATCGATTAACAGGATTCCGCCAGGCGGGCATCAATCGCCTGTCCATCGGCATCCAGAGTTTCGAGGATGAAAAATTGAAAGCCTTGGGCCGCATCCACGGGCGCGCGGAGGCGCTGCGCGCCGCCGAAGCCGCGCGTGCCGCCGGTTTCGACAACTTCAACCTCGACCTCATGTTCGGCCTGCCCGGTCATACGGTGGAACAGGCGCTCGCGGACATGCGCACCGCGATGGCGCTTCGCCCCACGCACCTGTCCGCCTATCAGCTCACCATCGAGCCGAACACGCTGTTTCATGCGCGTCCTCCGACGCTTCCCGACGACGACATAACCTGGGATATGCAAAACCAGTTGCAGACTGAGCTGGCCGCGGCGGACTACCGGCAATACGAAGTCTCGGCCTATGCGCGGCCGGGATACGAATGCCGGCACAATCTGAACTACTGGAAGTTCGGGGATTATCTCGGCATCGGCGCCGGCGCGCATGCCAAGATCACCAATGCCTCAGGCATCACGCGCCTGTGGAAAGTAAAACATCCGAACGAATATCTGAGCGCCGCCGGTGCGCCCACAAGTATCGGTGGCGAGCAGCAGCTGTCGCGTCACGACGCGGCGGCGGAGTTCATGCTGAACGCGCTGCGCCTGGTCGACGGCTTCCCTTCGCCGCTATTCCAGGAGCGCGCCGGGCTGCCGATTTCGGCCTGTGAACCGGAACTGGCGCTGGCCGAAAACAAAGGACTAATCGAATGGGATGCGCGGGCCATCCGCCCCACGCCGCAGGGACGGCGGTTCCTGAACAACCTGCTGGAGCTGTTCGTGTGAAACGGCGCCTCGCCCTGCCCGCCATCCTGGCCGTGGCGGCCGTCATCGCCGTGAGCGTCGCGCTGCTGGTGCCATCGTCGGCGCCGCCGCCGGAAACGGAATTCACCCTGCTCGACGGACGCCAGATCACATTGCGCTCGCTGCGCGGGCGGCCGGTGCTGGTCAGCTTCTGGGCCACGAGCTGCCGGCCCTGTGTCGAGGAACTGCCCGACCTCATCCGGCTGTACAACGACTGGCATGCGCTCGGGTTCGAGCTGATCGCCGTGGCCATGCCCTACGACCCGCCGGCGCTGGTGCAGGAATTCACGCAACGTCGCGGCTTGCCGTATCCGGTCGCGCTCGACGTGCAGGGCAAGCTGACCAGCGCCTTCGGCGGCGTGCCGTACGTGCCGGCCGCGTTTCTCATCGCGCCGAACGGAAACATCGTGCTGAATTCCATCGGCCGCTTGGACACCGACAAGGCACGGCGTATCATTGCGAAATACCTGAAAGGAACGGCATCCTGACCTAATGAGGGATTATTTCATCGAGCAGGCGGACTACCAGCGCTGGGCCAGCGCCGAGCTTTTCAAATCCCTCGACTCCCTGAGCGACGAGCAGCGCCAGGCCGACATCAGTCTCTTCTTCCGTAACGTCCACAAAACCGTGGACCACATCCTGGTCGTGACGCGCAACTGGCGCGCGCGGCTGGCGGGTGAATTCGGCCAGATCAAAAACCATGACGCGTCGCTCTACGACGAGTGGGAGCAACTGAAGCCCGCGGTGCTGGACGAGTTCGCACAGCTCAAAACCTGGCTCACGCAGAAAAAACCGGAATGGTTCCAGCAGGTCATCGAATACCCCGGTTCCGATGGCACGAAACGGCGCGTGTCGGTCCGTGACGGGCTGATCCACGTCATGACGCACGCCGTGCATCACCGCGGCCAGATCACCGCGGCTTGCACGCGCCTGCACGTGCCGAGCCCCGAGATGGATTTCCTGTACTACCTCCGGCGGAAACAAAGCTAACCGATGCTCTGGGTCAAATCCCTGCACGTCATTTTTCTCATCACCTGGTTCGCCGGCCTGTTCTACCTGCCGCGCCTGTTCGTGTACCACAGCATGATGGCGGCGACCGACCGGGAGGGCCACGAGCGTTTCAAGGTGATGGAGCGCAAGCTGTTTTTCGGCATCATGACCCCGGGCGGGATTCTCACCGTCGTCTTCGGCCTGTGGCTGTGGCTCGGTTATCAATGGAGCGGCCGCTGGCTGTACGCCAAGCTGGCGCTGGTGGCGGTGCTCATCGTTTACCATGTTTTCTGCGGCAAGCTGATGCTTGATTTCAAACACGACCGCAACCGCCACGATCACGTGTATTACCGCTGGTTCAACGAGTTTCCGACCGTGATTCTCATCGCGGTAGTGATTCTGGCCGTGGTCAAACCGTTCTGATTATTGACGGGTATCATTGATTTTTGGCCCCGGCGGCCGTATTTATCCATTCAATCGCCGTCATCCAGATACTCATACATCATGCCTTACCGGATCATACCGGCCGCGCTGTTGTTGCTCGCACTCACCGCGAGTCCCGTGGTCCGCGCTGAAACTTTCAACCTCGACCAGGCGGTCGTGCATGCGCTGGCGCACAACCCGGAGCTGCTCGCGGTACAGGCGCAAAGCGCTGCCGCGACCGCGCGCACCCAAACCGCCGCCGGGGCACGCCTGCCGAACCTCGGCGTTTCCTACAGCGCGCGCGCCAGCAACAACCCGCTCGACGCCTTCGCCGACAAGCTCAACACCCGTAGCGTCACCGCTCCCGACTTCGATCCCGCGCGCCTGAACCATCCGGGCACGAGCGACCTGCACATGACGCAACTCGCGCTGCGCCTGCCGGTTTACAGCGGCGGCCGGCTTTCGTCCTCGCTCGTCAGTGCCGAGGAAACAGAAAAATACGCTCGACTGCAATACGAGCGCGCGCGCGAAATCACCGTATTCCAGGCGCATCGCGCCTACCTCGCGCTGCTGGCGGCGCAGGAAGCGCTGACCATCGCCGACGACGCGGTCAAGGCGGCGCAACAACACGCGCGCAGCACGGCACAACTGTCGCGCGAGGGCCGCACCGTGGTGTCGGACAAGCTGACTGCCGAGGTCAATCTGGCGGCGGTGCAAGCGAGCCGCGAACAAGCCGTCACCCGCGTCGAGACCGGGCGTAATCAGCTGAAGCTGGTCATGGGCCTGCCGCTCGACCACGATATCAATCCAGCGTCCGCGCGCGTGGACATCGAGGCCTCGCCCGAAGCAAATCTCGCTGACAGCGAAACGCGCGCGCGCGCCGGCCGCAAGGACCTGGCGGCGACGCGCGCCCTGAGCCAGGCCGCCCGAGCGCGGGTACAGGCGGCGCGCGCGGCGCACAAACCCAGCGTCGACTTCATCGCCACCAGCAACTGGTATGACGACCATCCCGGCTTCGACAGTCATTCCTCGAGCGTCATGGGCGTGGTGAGTCTCAACCTCTACGCCGGCGGCCGGCACCAGGGCGAGATCGGCGCCGCGCTCGCCGAGGAAAACGAAATGCAGTGGCGCGCGCAGGCGCTGGAACAGTCGGTGCGCAACGACGTGCGCGCGGCGCACGATAATCTGCGCGAGGCCCGGGCGCGGCACGCCACCTCCGCCGACAACGTCGAGCGCGCGAGAGAGAACGTGCGACTCGTCGACCGGCGTTACGGTCAGGGACGGACGATACTCATCGACCTGCTGCAGGCGGAGCGGTCTTACACCGACGCGCGCCGCGAGGAGTTGAACTCGCGTGTCGATCTCGAAGTCGGCCGCTCGGCGCTGAGGCTCGCGGAGGGCACGCTGCCGTTGCCGGAGGGAACCGCCCCATGAGCCCGGCACGCCTTGTTCTTGTCGCCATGCTGTCTGCTCTGGCGCTTGCCGGTTGTCAGAAAAAACCACCGTCACCGCCGCCGTCGCTGCCACAGGTGGACCGCCCGGTATTCTCGCTGCAAGTCAAGCCGGCGGAGTTGCTCAGAATCCGCATCCCGCGCCAGGCGCTGGTGGAGCGCGGCGGTGTGCCCGGCGTGTTCGTGCTGAGCCCGGCGGGCGAGGCGCGGTTTCGCATGGTGCGTTCCGGCGGCACGCTGGGCGCGCAGGTGGAAATCCTGAGCGGCCTGCACGGCGATGAAACGCTGGTGCTCGGCGACCTCGCCGAGGTGCACGACGGCAGTCCGATCAACCGCGTGAGCCGCTAGTTCCGCCGCCATGGCAAGAGAAAAAAACACTGGGCCATCCGGTTCCGAAAACGGCCTCAACCTCGCCGGCCGGGTCGCCGGCTATTTCATCGACAGCAAGCTCACGCTGCTGGTCATGCTGTTCGCGTTCCTCGCGGGGATGTTCGCGTTCCTCGTTACCCCGCGCGAGGAGAATCCGCGCATCGTGGTACCGGCGGCGAATGTCATCGTGCAGAAACCCGGGGCCTCGCCCGACGAAATCGAACAGCTCATCATCAAGCCGCTCGAGGCGATCCTCCAGGGACTGGCCGGCGTCGATCACACCTATGGAACGGCGATGAGCTCCACCGGCGTGGTGAGCGTGCAGTTCAAGGTCGGACAGAACAAGGAAGAATCGCTGGTCAAGCTCTACGACCGCATCATGAGCAACATGGACCACATGCCGCCGGGAACGCTGCAACCGCTGGTCAAGCCCGCGGACGTGGACGACGTGCCGATCCTGACCATCTCCCTCTCGTGCCCCGGCCCGGAAGACTGTCAGCTTCGACGCACGGCCAACGACGTACTCGAACACCTGCGCCGCGTCGAAGGCACGTCGCTCGCCTACGTGCACGGCGGACGCCGGCGCACGATCAACGTCAGCCTCGATCTCGACCGGATGCACGCCTACAACGTCACGCTTTCCGACATCCGCCAGGTGGTCAACGCCACCAACGTGGACATCCCCTCGGGCGCGTTCGTGGGCGGCAATCGCGTGGCCACGGTGCAGGCCGGCGGCATGCTGAAGAACGCGGACGACGTCGGCAACCTGGTGGTCGGACTGTCGGCGCACCGGCCGGTGTACCTGAAGCAGGTGGCCACGGTCAGCGACGGCCCCGAGGAGATCGAGCGCGCGCACCGCATCGGTTACGGCCCGGCATTCACGGGCACAAGACCGGCGGACTATGAAGTTCCGGCCGTGATCGTCGCCATCGCCAAGCGCGCCGGGACCAACGCGGTGACGGTCGCCGACGAAACGCTGCGCGAACTGGCGCGCATCCGCCCCACGGTGATCCCCCCGAACGTGCGGGTGAACGTCACGCGCAACGACGGCGCCAAGGCCAACGACGCGGTCAACACGCTCATGGAGCATCTCGCCATCGCCATCGGCACCGTGGTGCTGCTGCTGGTGTTTTTCCTCGGCTGGCGCGCCGCTTCGGTCGTCACCATCACCATTCCGCTGATTCTGTTCATCACGCTCGCGGTCGGTTTGATCGCGGGGCAGAGCATCAACCGCATCACCCTGTTTTCGCTGATTCTGTCGCTCGGCCTGCTGGTCGACGACTCCATCGTCGTGATTGAAAACATCTTCCGGCATTACGCCCGGAAAGGCGCCGACCGGATGAAGCAGGCGGTCATGGCGGTGAACGAGATCGGCAGGCCGACGAATCTCGCGACCCTCACCGTCATCCTCGCGTTCCTGCCGATGTTCTGGGTTACCGGGATGATGGGGCCGTACATGGCGCCGATCCCGTTCAACGTGCCGGTGGCGATGCTCACCTCGCTCGTCATCGCCTACACCGTGGC
>JBBTKS010000227.1:0-1934 GCA_038058885.1 Pseudomonadota bacterium | reverse complement strand
CGTTCAACGTGCCGGTGGCGATGCTCACCTCGCTCGTCATCGCCTACACCGTGGCACCGTGGGCGGCGTACCGTTTTCTGAAAATTCGCGGTCACGAGCAAGAAGGTGTCGTGCATCATGACGAACACAAGGGCTTTCTCGAGCGACACTACGCCCGCATCATGGGCCGGCTGATCGCGGATGCGAAGGCGCGCCGCCATTTCTTCATCGGCATCGGCGTGGTGATGTTGCTGGTGCTGCTGATGCCGGTGTTCAATCTGGTGCTGTTCCAGATGCTACCCAAGAACAACACCAACACCTTCAACGTCACGATCGACATGCCGGAGGGCACGAGCCTCGAGGAGACCGATCGCGTCTCGCGGCTCGCGGGCGACGTCGTGCGCCGCCACCCGCAGGTGGAAACCTACGAAACCACGGTGGGCGAAACCGGCGTGATCGACTTCAACGGGCTGCTGCGCGGGGCCGGGCTCAAATCCGGACCGCATGTCGCCGAGATGCGCGTGAACCTGCGCAACCAGCACGAGCGCTCCGAGTCCTCGATCGATATCGCGCTCGACCTGCGCCAGCCGCTCGCGGAAGTGGCGCGGGAGACCGGCGCCAACATCAAACTCGTTGAAGACCCGCCGGGCCCGCCGGTGCGGGCGACGATTTTGGCCGAGCTGTACGGGCCGGACTACGCACAGCTGCGCAAACTCGCCAAGGAACTGCGCGGCGCGGTGTTCGATAAAACCGATGACGTCGTGGACGTGGACGATTCAGTCACCGACGATTACACCGAATACCACATCGTGGTGAACCGCGAAAAGGCCACGCTCGCGGGTATCGAACCGGCGCGGGTCGCCGAAACCCTGCGCGCGTTCCTCGCCGGCGTGGATGCCGGCACGGTGCACCTCGCGTTCGAGAAGGAGCCGGTGCCGATCCGGTTCCGCGTGCCGGCCGCCGGCCGCGCCGGGCCGGCGGACCTGTCCAAGGTATTTTTCACCAGTCCCCAGGGGCGGCAGGTGCCGCTGACCGACATCGCGCTCATCGAGCAACACGTCACGCCCAAGCCGATTTTCCACAAGGACCAGTACCCGGTGGCGTACGTCACGGGCGAGCTGGGTTCCACCAGCCAGGTCTACGCCGTGCTCAAGATGTGGAATCACCTGCGCACCCACCCGCTGCCGTCGGGGACCAAGCTGACGCAGTATTTCATGGCCGACCCGGACACCACCGGCTATTCGGTGCGCTGGGACGGCGAGATGCGCCTCACGCTCGACGTGTTCCGCGACCTGGGCTCGGCGTTCGCGGTGGCGATCATCCTGATCTACCTCGTGCTCGTCGGCTATTACCGCTCGTTCGCGATTCCGCTCATCGTCATGGGCGCGATTCCGCTGACCGTCGTGGGCGTGCTGCCGGGACACACGATCATGGGGCAATACTTCACCGCCACGTCCATGATCGGCGTGATCGCGCTCGCCGGCATCGTGGTGCGCAATTCGCTGCTGCTCATCGATTTCATCCTCGAGTATCGCCGCGCCGGTCACGCGCTGGACGAGGCGGTGTTGCAGGCCGGCATCACGCGCCTGCGGCCGATCATGCTGACCGCCTTCGCCATCATCCTCGGCACCGCCATCATGGCCTTCGACCCGGTGTTCGGCGGGCTGGCGGTCTCGCTGATCTACGGCACCTTCGCCTCGACGGCACTCACGCTGCTGGTAATCCCGCTGGTCTATTTCATATACGAAAAACGCCGTAACGCCGGTTAACCGGCGCAGTCACGTCAAGATTTCAGGGGCAGCACTCCCCGCGGCAGATGTGCCCGAATCAACTCACCGAGCCGGCGTGCCGCTTCGGCGCGCGCGCCGCGGGCGCGCCACACGAGCCCGATCAGCCGCGCGGGTTCAGGCGCGGCGAACGACCGCAACTCGATCAGGCGTTTGTCGGGTCGAGCG
>JBBTKS010000226.1:0-11194 GCA_038058885.1 Pseudomonadota bacterium | reverse complement strand
TCGCAAACCGCTGTAGGGCACAATGCCCAGTCCGCGCCATTCAAATGAGCGCCGCAATTCGAAGACCTCCGCGACCATGGCCTGCGCCTTGAGATTGCCATGCGGCGTGACGCCGCGGGAAAACTGGTTTTCCACCTCGGCTCGTCCTTCGTTCAGTTGGCGCACCAGCATCCCGATAGCCTGCAGCACGTCGAGCGGTTCGAAACCGGCGATCACCACCGGACGCTGATATTCTTCGGCGAAGAATTCGTAAGGACGGCTGCCGATAATCGTGCTCACGTGCGACGGGCCGATGAAACCGTCGACGCGCACGGTGCCGAGTTTGCGAACATCCGGAGAATCGAGAATGTTCTGGATCGCCGAGGGCGTGAGCACGTGATTGCAGAACACGCTGAAGTTCTTGAGCCCCAGCCTGTCCGCCTGCTGAATCGCCACCGCCGTCGGCGGCGTGGTGGTTTCAAATCCGATGGCGAAAAAAACGACTTCCTTGCCGGGATTGTCCTGTGCGATACGGATGGTCTCGGAACAGGAATACACCATGCGCACGTCCCGTCCTTGCGCGCGGGATTTCAGCAGACTGCGCTTGCATGAACCCGGGACGCGCAGCATGTCGCCATAACTGCACAGAATCACATTCGGGTTCTCGGCGAGTTCAATCGCCATGTCGAGACGTCCGATCGGCAGGACACACACCGGGCAGCCGGGCCCGTGCACCAGATGCACGTTGGGGGGAAGCAGGTCCTGAATGCCGTAACGGAAAATCGCGTGCGTGTGGCCGCCGCAAAATTCCATCAGGCTGTAATCGCGCGCGGGATTGGCTTCGGCGGTCAGCGCGGCGGCGAGTGCCGTGGCAACCCGCTTGTCGCGGAATTCACTGATGTACTTCATGCGGGTTTTCTTCGAGCTGGCGGGCGATCTCGTCAAATAGTGCCAGCGACTTTTCCGCCTCGTCCGCATTCAGTCGGGCGATGGCAAAACCAACGTGGACAATCACGTAATCGCCGACGGTCACGTCCTCAACCAGCAACAGTGAAATCTGGTTGCGAACTCCGCCGACTTCCACCAGCGCCTGATCGTTTTCCAGCTTTTGGACAACCTTTGCCGGTATCGCTAAACACATGGTTCGCTTTCTCCCCTGGGTTGGAGGCCCGGTGTCGAGGGTCAGGTAATGCTATGCCACTTCCGGTGATTTCCACAAAAATCGTTTCGGTACCACGCGCTCGGGCGCCTATCGCAGAAACTCAGCAAACCACAAAGCACAGCGGTCTTGCCTTGATTGAAATCAAAATATTGTTGTTGGCAACAGATGATACGCATGTTTTCCTGATCAGCTGGTTAGTCTGTTTTACCCCGGTTTTCCACGCAGTCTTTTGTTAATAATGAAAGCCAACATCGACCCGAGCACAGCGCCGGCCAGAACATCGCTGAGAAAATGATGATCGGTGATAACGAGGGCGAGCGCCAGCAGACACAGCAAGCCGAGGTAAACGGAGCGATAGCGAGGGTAATAATGTGACAAGGTTGTCATCAGCGCGGTGAAGACGGTCATGTGCCCGGAGGGAAAACAGCCGTATCCCTTGTCGTTGCGGAACCAGAAAAAAAGTGGCGGCTCGTGTTCCAGCAGCCAGGTATATGGATTGGGTCTGCCGAATATATATTGAAATACAGTTTTTGTGACAAAGGCCATCGGCACTACCGTGCCGCAGGCCCGCAGGAAATCCGTAAGACGATTATGGATGCCGCGGCGTACCAGGATAAAATATCCGACCCAGCTTAATACCGTGATCGTAATGACGATATGCAGCAACAGATCGGGAATATCTGTGGCGGCGTCCAATAGTCGATCGCTGCTGTTGAGTATCCGATAGACGAACCGGGCGATTCCTGTATCGAGATAGAAATAGCTGACAGCGGTCAACAACACGGCCAGCAGCAGCGCGATGGCCCTGCTTCTCAAAGATAAAGTAGTTGTCACAAGATTTCCGCCTTTTTTGGTTTCCGCGATTCCAGTTCGCACGACGCAAATTGTGAGGCTTCGTCCCAAAAGATACCGTTCCTCATTTTCTCCGGTATAATCCGGCCTCGTTGCCGCTGGGTTCACTCGCCAGATGCGTTTCCCACAGGTATCCGATGGAAAATCCCTGGTTCGATAAATTACGCCATTTTGTCACGCGCAAGCGTCTGCGTCTTGCATTGCTGTCCCTGGCGCTGCTGCTGTCGGGTTTTGTGCTTTATCTCGACATAACGGTGCGCACTCAATTCGAGGGCAAGCGCTGGGCATTGCCGGCGCGGGTTTACGCGCGGCCGCTCGAGCTTTATCCGGGACTTAAACTGCGCCCGGAACAATTGGGCGCCGAACTGGCCATGTTGGGCTATCGCGATGCCGGCGGCCAGCTCGATCCGGGCAGTTTCCGGCAGCAGCGCGACGAATTCACCATCGCCACGCGACCGTTTGTATTCTGGGATGGCGCGCAGGCTGCTCTGCAACTGCGCGCTGATTTCGGTGGCGGTCATTTACGGAGCCTCACTGACCTCAAGATGGACAAACCGGTCACGCTGGCGCGGCTCGACCCCCTGCTGATCGGCGGCATCTATCCGGCGCACAACGAGGATCGCGCGCTGGTGAGACTGAACGAGGTGCCGCCGGTTCTGATCAAGGGCCTGATTGCAGTCGAAGACCGGCAATTCTATACCCATCATGGCGTCGATCCCCGCGGCGTGGCGCGCGCCCTGGTCACGACATTACGTGGCGCCGGCCTGCAGGGCGGCAGCACCTTGACCCAGCAATTGGTGAAGAATTTTTTCCTGACGCCCGAGCGCACCCTGCGCCGCAAGTTCACGGAAATGATCATGGCCCAGCTGCTGGAAATGCACTACTCCAAGGAGGAAATACTCGAGGCCTATGTGAACGAGATTTATCTGGGCCAGGACGGTAACCGTGCGATCCACGGATTCGGTCTTGCCAGTCATTTTTATTTCAACCGTCCGCTGTCGCAGCTCGATCTCCCGCAGGCGGCGCTGCTGGTGGGGCTGGTCAAGGGACCGTCATTTTACGATCCGCGCCGGCATCCAGCGCGTGCGCTCGCACGGCGCAATCTGGTGCTTCAGGAAATGCGTCAACAGCAAGCCATTACTCAGCAACAATATGTTACCGCCAGGATCACACCCCTGGGAGTGGCCGAACAGGCCCCCGGCGGAACGTCTCTTTATCCAGCCTTTGTCGAACTGGTCCACCGCCAGTTGCGGCGCGACTATCGCGAGGACGATCTGCGCTCGGAAGGACTACAGATATTTTCCTCGCTCGACCCATTGGCTCAATTTTCCGCCGAGCGTGCCCTCACCACCCGTCTGACGCAGTTGGAAAAGGCCCGGCGCATTCCACCGAAAGCACTTGAGGGCGCGGTCGTGGTCACTAACACGCAAAATGGCGAGATCCAGGCATTGGTGGGGGGGCGAAATACGCGCTACGAGGGATTCAACCGCGCGCTCGATACCGAGCGACCGATCGGCTCGCTCATCAAACCGGTTATTTACCTCACCGCACTCGAACGCCCGGATACCTATACGCTGGCAACCCTGCTCGACGACAGTCCTCTCGTCTGGCGCGAACGCGGCACCGCCGACTGGGAGCCGCGCAACTACGACAAGGTATTCCACGGTCAGGTGCCGCTGCGTCTCGCGCTGGCCAACTCCTATAATGTCTCCTCCGTGCGCCTGGGATTAGCGCTGGGTGTACGCCAGGTGATGGACGGCGTTCACCACCTCGGTGTCGAGCGTGATTTAAATGCTTACGCCTCCAGCCTGCTGGGAGCCGATGGGTTGAGCCCGCTGGAAGTCACGCAAATGTATCAAACCATCGCGAGCGGCGGATTCCGCGTGCCGTTGCGCGCCATACGCGAGGTGCTGACGGCGGACGGCCAGCCGCTGCAACGCTATTCGCTTTCTGTCGAACAGGTGATCGAGCCGGGACCGGCTTATCTGATTACCAGCGCACTTCAAGGCGTGGTGCGTGAAGGCACTGCCGACGGTCTGAACAAGTATTTGTCGCCGGATTTGCACATCGCGGGCAAGACCGGCACCACGAACGATCTGCGCGACAGCTGGTTCGCGGGTTACACCGGCGATCGTCTGGCCGTGGTGTGGGTCGGGCGCGACGATAATCAGCCGATCAACATGACCGGCGCGAGCGGTGCCATGACCGTGTGGGGTGATATGATGGCAAGTCTCGATCCCGAACCGCTCATGCCGCCCGCACCGGATAACATCGAACTGGTATGGATTGATTCCGCCACCGGTCATCGAGCCGACGAGAGTTGCCAGGACGTGGTGTCATTGCCATTCATACACGGTTCAGCCCCGGTGGAAACCGCGCCCTGTGCCACGCACGCGCAGGGCCAATCCATCAAGGACTGGTTCAAGAGGCTATTTGAATAATGAGATTTTACTTAACAGGATTATTTCTTCTGAGCGTGGCATTGATCTCGGGATGCGCCGGCATAGCGACTGATGAACCGGAATTACTGCCGGTATCGGATAACAATGCGGTGACCGTGCTGGCCGACGCCGCCCGGGTGGATGCCGCCAATGGAAAACTCGATGCCGCCGCGGCGTCGTTCGAGCGCGCGCTGCGGATCGAACCGCGCAACCCGGCGTTGTGGCATGAGTTGGCAAGGCTGCGGCTGCAGCAAGGACAGTATCAGCAGGCGGAAGGGCTGGCGGCAAGATCCAACGGCTGGGCGGGCGGCAACAAGGCGCTACGCGCCGGGAACTGGCGCATCATCGGGCAGGCACGCCTGAAGCGCGGTGACTATCCGGGCGCCCAATCCGCTTTTGACAAGGCGGCGGAACAGGCGAACTGAGCATGACCGGACATTCGGTATTTTTTAATCCCGCGTCCGGTAAATTTTCCCGAATGACGTTCCGGATCGTATCGATTTTCGTGTTGTTATCCATGCTTGCGGGCTGTGCCGCACCGCAAGTGGAAATACTGAGCAAGACCGCCAGCTTCCCGCCGACGGCCAATGTTGAAATTCTGCTCGATCGTCCCGCGCGTCCGCACAAGACCTTCGCCATCCTGGAGGACACCCATGGGGGAACCCCGGAGGAAATCAACGGCCGTCTCGCGCGCAAGGCCCGGGAAATCGGGGCGGACGCCATTGTCATTGTCAGCATCAACGACAAAACCGTCACGGACTGGCTGCTGAACGATCCCTACTACAATGCGCGCGGCGTGTACCGTCCGCACTACCGCCCCGTGAAGCACATGTACCGCAGCGTGCGCGCCCGGGCGATCAAATATCTCAAATGACCGATGCCGGCCCGTGGCTGCATGGCGGCGGATTTCTCGTCGGCCTGGCTTTCGGAGCAATCGTGCAGCGGCAACGCTTCTGCATGGTGGCGGCGGTCGGCAACTTCGTCATCATGAGGGACTGGCGACATATCCACGCCTTTCTCGCGGCACTCGCCGTGGCCATCGCGGGCACGCTATGGCTTGAAGCCGGCGGGTTTGTCCCGGTGGCCGAATCTGTTTACCGCGGCTCGCGCTTCGATTGGCTGGGTGCCAGCGTGGGTGGACTGCTATTCGGGTTCGGTACCACCCTGGCCGGTGGTTGCGCGGCTCGCACGCTGGTGCGCGCCGCTGAAGGCGGTCTGGGCGCCTGGATCGCGCTCCTGACTTTCGCCCTGGCTGCCGCCGTCACGCAATTCGGTATTCTTTCCGCTCCCCGCATGACCATCTCGGATTTAACGGCTGTCACGCTGAGCAGCGGTGATTCATCGCTCGCCACCATGCTCGGTATATCGCCTGGCGTCGCCGGTATTCTGGCCGCGATCGCCTGCGTTGGCATGCTCACGACGGTCGGGCGTGGAACACACAACCGACACCTGATCGCAGGCGGTGCCATGATCGGAGCTCTGGTGGTGGCCGCCTGGTGGATCACCGGAAATCTCGCCAGCGATGAATTCAGTGTTGTCCCGCCCTCCGCCCTCAATATCTCCGGCCCACTCGCGCGAATGATGCATTATCCGATGGCGGGTAATGGGACTGAAATTGGTTTTGGGATTCCATTTGTGCTGGGCACGGCGGCGGGGGCCGCCACCAGCGCGCTCCTCCGTGGCACGTTCGGTTGGTTGGCGCCGGAGGCGCGTTACATCCCGAATTACCTCGTGGGCGGGGCGATGATGGGCGTGGGCGCCGTAACAGCCGGCGGCTGCAATATTGGCCAGGGCCTGAGCGGGGTTTCAACCCTGTCGGCCGGGTCCCTTATCGCGGCCAGCGCCATATTTGCGGGGGCGGTACTTGGCGTGAAGTGGCTGGAGCGCAGAACATAGGCTCCGGCGGCCCTCATTCCGATGGGACAGGCCTGCGTATCCATCGTGTTGGCGCAAACCGTCTGTCAGCGGGCAGATGCCGTTGGTTCAGAAAGGCCTCCTGAACAGTTGCAATCAGGAGCTATTTAAGGAATCCTGCCGCCGGCTGATAACCTACATGGAGGTAAGTAAGGCATGAGCACTGATACGCTTCTTGTCATTCTGCTGGTGTGGACCGTGGCAGGATTGTTCGCCGCCATTGCATTCGGCAGGGCTATCCGGGAAACCGACTCCGCGCCGGATAACGAGACCCCCTCCGCCGGTTCCATCAAATATATCCGACGTAACAAACACAGATCTCCTGCCACACGCGCCAATGATAATATGGAACGCGCGCATGAAAACGTTTCGAAACGGGCTACGGTTTGATTTCCTGCTGATTTAAACGCCTTGTTCCGGGTTCACCGGCAATGGTGAACCCGGCAGCGCGTTCTTGTTGATGTTCCACGATAGCGTGATGCACGGACGTTTCCCGAAATAGGGATTGACGGCATGCACCAGCTGGCTCGGAAAAATAATCATCGTACCGGCCGTCATGCCGGGCAGGAAAGGCGCTGTCATGCAGCCCTCCTGTTCCTGGCAACAGTTGTGCAGGCGCGGGTCCACAAAACAGAAACGGCCGCTGTGCGCGTCTTCCGGATCCTCATCGCCGGGATCGAGGCAATACACCACGCTTGCCGTCGAACGTAGATGGCTGTGCGGCATGCAGTAATCGCCTGAGCGATAGACATTGGCCCAACTGAGATCCACCACCGCCTGATCGCACTCCAGCACGCGTTTGAACAGCGACATGGCACGCGCGTTGATCAGTTCGGTCTCCGAGCTGGCCCACTGCCCCAGGTTGTGTATCTTCGTTCCTCCCGCGCCACGAAAATAACGTTTACGCAGCCGGTGGTTCTCCTCGAACTCAAGGATTTTGGCGACAAGGCGCGGATGATATTCCTGCGTGTCGGTAATGGTGGTCGTGCGGATGGTGGGATCGCCGCAGATTTCCGCTTCCTGATCCTTTGGCCAGACCGCGATAGCCTTAAAGCCAAGCTGAATGATCTCGTCTCCCATACCGTCTCTCTCATGCGCCACGTGGGCACTGCAAGCATTTTGTCATGGAATGCGCGGTAAGGAAATCGATTGCCCGGCGTGAATCGCGCCAGACTCATCACCGGCTCGTCTCACGGCACTTCCGCGCGTTCGCAGGCGTACCGATGCAACTGCAACAACTGCCGGCTGAGATCCCGCAGAATGGCTACTTATGCCGTTTCGAGGGTGACGAACGCCACGGCATGATCCTGTTCATCCGCGAGACTGATATGAGCCACGGCAACGCCTCTTTCCTGCATGAACGAGCGCGCCCGTCCGTGGAACACCAGCATGGGCTTACCCTGCTCGTCATGGGTTACTTCAATGTCATGCATTATCACGCCGTTGCTGAACCCGGTGCCCATGGCCTTGACCGCGGCCTCCTTGGCGGCAAAACGACGCGCAAGAAAGTTTGCCTTGTTGGCGTTCTGATGAAACTCCAGTAACTCATTTTTCGTGAGGATTCGCTCGGCAAATCGATCGCCGAAGCGACTGAGATCATCCCGTATGCGCCCCACGCGCACGATGTCCGTGCCGATACCGAAAATCATGGCGACGCCTCCGTAAGTCCCGAGAAGACCTCCACTCCATGCCGTCGGCGTCCTGCGGCCTTCGCCGGTCGCATCCCCAAAGGGGCCCCTGCTCCGCGGCTCATGCCCGCCGCCTCCGTAAGGTCGAACAAAACCAGTACGTCATGCCGTCGGCGGCCAGCGACATTCGCGGACGCTCGCATCCCCGCTACGCGGGGTCCCGGCTCGCTGCTCATGTCGCCACCTCGTTCATCAGCCGCTTCATTTCGCGCACGGCTTCCTGCATCCCCGTGAACAGGGCGCGCGCGATGATGGCATGTCCGATGTTGAGATCCGAGATTCCGGGAATGGCGGCAATCGCCTGGACGTTGTGATAGTTGAGGCCGTGGCCGGCGTTCACCAGCAGTTTGAATTCCAGCCCCTGCAGTACCGCCTGCTCGATGCGCACCAGCTCCTGCCGTTGGGCCTCGTCGGTTGCGGCATCCGCATACCGGCCCGTGTGAATTTCTATCGCCGGTGCGCCGGTTTTGGCCGCCGCCTCGATCTGATCCGGGTCGGCATCGACGAACAGGGATACCCGCACGCCGGCATCCGCCAGCCGGACACAGATGGCGGTGATTTTTTTAAATCCGCCGACCACGTCCAGACCGCCTTCGGTGGTCAGCTCCTGACGCCGCTCGGGAACCAGGCAGCAGTCTTGCGGGCGCAGGCGGCAGGCAAACGCCACGATATCGTCCGTCACCGCCATTTCGAGATTCATGCGGGTTTGAAGAAGATGGCGCAGCATCTCGACATCCCGATCCTGGATATGCCGGCGATCTTCACGCAAATGCAGCGTGATGGCATCGGCACCGGCCTGCTCGGCCTCCCGGGCCGCCTGGATGGGATCGGGATAGCGCGTGCCACGCGCCTGGCGCAGGGTGGCCACGTGGTCGATATTAACACCCAGCTTTATCAATGCCCGTCTCCACAGTAGTTTGCACAGCAGGCGGCAACAGAACGCGGCGAAACAGCTTGCGACTGTGCAACGGCTGGTCGCCCAGGTGCCGCGCCAGCGCCGCACGCATCAGCGCCTTGGCATCGCGCAAATCGGCCGGGTCGCCTAGCGATTCCTGCTTCAGGGCCAGCAGACTCGCTCCGCGTATCCGAATCCCTTCGGTCGGGCGGTTCAGTTCGGGGTGTATCAGGCGCCGGGGGCCGCGATCGACGGTGTAATCATAGATGGCTTGCGCCTCAATGGGTGTATTGTCGGCAACATCGCGATCCAGCACCAGACCGTATCCCAGCTCGCGCAGCAGATGCTTTTCGAAAATGCGCAGCACCGCCTCGTTGGTGGCGTCCCGGTGCAGGCGTTGCAACGCATCCTGATATGCCTCGAACAGCGCATCATGAGGATCATGGCGGTGCAGCAAGCGCAATAACACCTCGTTCATGTAAAAGCCGCAATACAATGCCTGGGCGATGAGCGCGGTATCGGGGCCATCCGGCTCGGCGCCGGTGAGTACCGCGAGCTCGCCCTTTCCGCTCCAGCCGATCAGCAGGCGCTGGAAAGGCTTGAGAATGCCGCGCAGGCGACTGCTCGCGCGCCGCGCGCCCTTGGCGATCAACCCGATACGCCCGTGATGCGCCGTGAAAACCTCGAGCAGCAAGCTCGTCTCGCTGTAGTCGCGGTGATGCAGTACATAGGCTGGCTGTTGATGAATGCGCATCGATCAGTTCTCGTCGGTGTAACCCAGGCTACGCAGCAGTCTCTCGTTGTCGGACCAGCCCTCGCGGACTTTCACCCACAGATTAAGGTGGACTTTCGTATCGAAAAGTTTTTGCATCGCCATACGCGCGCGGCTCCCGACCGTCTTGAGGCGCTGGCCGTCTTTTCCGATCAGGATCGGTTTCTGTCCTTCCCGCTCCACCCAGATCGTTGCCTCGACGTGCAGCGTGCCCTTGGCGCGCTTGAACTGCTCGATGCTGACCGCCGCGGCATACGGCACTTCCTGCTGGAAGCCGCGAAATATCTGTTCGCGGACGAGCTCCGCCGCGAGAAAGCGTTCGCCGCGGTCCGTGACCTGATCCGCCGGGTACAACGGCGGCTGTTCCGGCAGATATTTGAGAATGGTCTTTTCCAGATCGTCCACATTGGTGCCGGTGCGAGCGGAAACCGGAACGATATCGGCAAACGCCATCTTGCGACCCGATTGTTCCATCAGCGGCAGCAGACGGCCACGATCCTTGAGCTGGTCCAGCTTATTGATCGCGAGGATCACCGGAACATCCTGTTTGGCCAGCAACTGCAGGGGGTACTCATCCTCTTTGGTCCATCCGCTCGCCGCGATCAGCAGGACGATGCAATCCACGCCTTGCAGGCTTGCCCCGGCGACACGGTTCAGGTGACGGTTCATCGTGCCTTTATTATCCGTGTGCAGACCGGGCGTATCCACATAGATCGCCTGGGCGTGCCCGGCGGTCTTGATGCCCAGCAGGCGGTGGCGGGTGGTCTGGGCGCGCGCCGAGGTAATACTGATCTTCTGGCCGACCAGACGGTTCAAGAGCGTGGATTTTCCGACGTTGGGGCGCCCGGCGAGGGTCACGAGTCCGCAACGCGTGATGGAGTCAGACATCAGCGTGAAAAAGCAGGTCCAGGGCCCGTGCGGCAGCTTCCTGCTCGGCGTGGCGCCGGCTGCTGCCCCGGCCTTGCACGGGAGTTTCGAGTCCGGTTACCTGGCACTCCACCACGAAGTTCTGGTTGTGCGGTTCGCCGGTGATCTCCCGGACGACGTAGGTAGGCGTTGGCAGGGCCTGCTTTTGCAGGTGTTCCTGCAATTGGGTTTTGGGGTCCTTGGGAACCGAATGCGGATCGAGACTTGCCAGCCGCTCGCGGTAGAGATGCAGTATCACGCGCATCACTTCGTCCACCGAACTGTCCTTGCAGATGGCACCGAACACCGCCTCGATCGAATCCGCCAGGATCGAGTCGCGGTCGTGACCCCCGCTTTTGAGTTCTCCTTCTCCCAGGCGCAGATAACTTCCGATCCCGATGTCGCGCGCAATTGCCGCCAATGAGTTTTTGTTGACCAGACTGGCGCGCAGCCGCGTCAGCTCCCCTTCGTACAGGGCCGGATAGCGGTTGTAGAGCTCGGAAGAAATGGTGAACCCGAGGATGCTGTCGACCAGGAATTCGAGGCGCTCATAATTGACCGCACTTTTGCTGCGATGCGTCAACG
>JBBTKS010000225.1:0-1746 GCA_038058885.1 Pseudomonadota bacterium | reverse complement strand
TGGATTGCGCAGGCCTCGGGCGTGTTGCTCTCCGGCGTGTTGCTGTGGGACGTGCTGTTCCGCAGCCAGCTTGGCGTTTCGCTCGTGTTCATGGAAGAGATGTGGTCGCGTAATCTGGGGCACCTGTTCGTCAGCCCGCTGCGGCCATTCGAGCTGGGCTGCGCGCTGATCACCATGAGCCTGATCCGCACGCTGATCGGCGTCGGCGGTGCCGCGCTCATCGCGATACCGCTGTTTCACTATTCCATCTTCAGCATGGGCCTGCCGTTGCTGGCTTTCTTCATCAATCTCATCATCATGGGCTGGTCGATCGGATTGCTGGTCTCGGGTATCGTGCTGCGCTACGGCCTCGGCGCCGAGAGCATGGCGTGGATCGCCATCTTCGCGGTGCAGCCCGTCAGCGGCGTGTATTATCCGATTGAAACTCTGCCCGTGTGGTTGCAATATGTAGCGGCAGCGCTGCCGTCGAGTCATGTATTCGAGGGCATGCGCGCCGTCCTGTTTGAACACAGCTTCCGTGTGGACTTGCTGCTGCACGCCGCGCTGCTCAACGTGGTTTATCTCACCGCCGGTTTTGCTTCGTTTCTTGCGTACTTCAAGATCGCGCGGGTACGCGGCCAGTTGCTGCACGTCGGCGAATGATGACAACCGGATGACGTAGGGGTAGCATTTCCGGGCTTTTCAACCGTTACAGGAACACGCACGCCATGCCTTATTTTGTTTTCAAGATTTCGGCCGACAGAAAATTCACTCTCGTCAAAGCCTGTGTGCAATACAAGGAGGCGAAAGACCTCTGCCGGGATCTGCGTATCGCCGAATCGCCGGACAATCCGAATGCGGTGCGCATGGCGTTTGCCGAAGATGAAGCCAAGGCCAAGCGCCTGATCGCTGACAAACGCCCGCCTTCCTCGCCGCTGGAGGAGTGGGAGGCCTGATTCACCTGCCGAACGGTCGTACACCTGTAACCTTCATGTGCGTTAATAAGCCTTTCCGCAACACGAGCCAGGAGGTAATCATGAAAGGAACCATCACCACAACCGTATTAGGCGGACTGTTTCTGGTCATGGCACTGGGAGTCCCGGTATGGGCCCGGGCCGATGCCGACGAGACGCAGCTGGAGACCGTCAAGAAGGAAATTGACAGCAGCACGAGCGCGCCAGCGACAGGCGACAAGGTGCAAACCCTCTCCACGCAGTTCAATGTGGAGCCCGGCGTGGTCGAGAACCTGCGCGCCAAAAAGCAGGGTTGGGGCGAGACCACTATCGAACTGGCCATGGCTCAGCGCCTGACGCAGACCGACGCGCAAACCTACCCGACGATGGCGGAGGCGCTGAATAAAGTTGAAACCCTCCAGAGCCAGAAGATGGGCTGGGGCAAGATCGCCAAGGATCTTGGCTTCAAGCTTGGCCCCGTCGTCAGCACCGCCATGCATACCCGCAATGAGTTGCGGAAAGAATCGCGCATGGAAAAATCACCGGGTTCGCTGAAACCTGAAAAGTCTGAAAAGGCCGAGAGGTCGGCGAAGGCTGAAAAAATCGGACGGCCTGATACTGCCGGACGTCCGGAACGGGCCACGCGTCCGGAACGGGTGGAACGCGCACGCTGACCGTTAAACTTGTTTCGACATCAAAGGGCCCGCAAGCGGGCCCTTTCTGTTTGGAAATCGGGAGATGGTGGGCGATGCAGGGTTCGAACCTGCGACCCCTGCCGTGTGAAGGCAGTGCTCTACCGCTGAGCTAATCGCCC
>JBBTKS010000224.1:0-1267 GCA_038058885.1 Pseudomonadota bacterium | reverse complement strand
CAAACACCGACAAAGCCAGCATTGAGCCAGGCGTACTTCCCGTTCCGAGCAGGGCCAACCGGAAGCCCTCGACCACGCCGACCATCGGGTTCAGCCAGTACGCCACGCGCAACGATTCCGGCACCAGGCTGCTGGGATAGATGACCGGCGTTGCAAACAGCCATATTTGTATCAGGAACGGAGCGGCATGCCCCACGTCCCGATACAACACGTTCAACGCCGAAAGCCATAACCCGACACCGAGCGCGGTCGCGATGGCGAGCATCACAAACAGCGGCAGCGTCCACACGGCGGCCGTCGGCACAATGTGGTAGAACCACATCATTCCAAACAGCACCACCGAGGCAATCGCGAAATCCAATATGCCGGCCACCGTGGCCGAGACGGGCATCACCAGCCGCGGAAAGTACACCTTGGTGATAAGATTCTCATTCGCCACCAGACTGCTGCTCGATCCAGCCAGCGCGCGGGCAAACAACTGCCACGGCAGCAACGCGGCAAAAACGAAAATGGGGTACGGCACTCCCTCGGAAGGCACCCTGACCAGCCACCCGAAAATGATCGCGAACACGGCCATGGTGACAACGGGTTTGAGGATCGCCCACGCCACGCCCAAGACTGTTCGGGCATAGGAAACTTTGATGTCCCGCCAGACCAGGAAGTACAACAGCTCCCGATACTCCCACAGGTCCTGGAGTTTCACTGGCACCCACCCGTGGGGAGGTCTGATCAGGACCGTGGGATTCTCAGAGACGGGCGCATTCATGGCATTTTCCCAAGCGATCGGAGGCGATGAAACAGCCGGTCAAATCGGTGTTTCCATGTATGTTGCTCCAGCGCCCGCCTCTGCCCCGCCTGGCGGATTCGTTCGGCCGCCTGTTCGTTGCGGGAATAAAACATCACCTTCTCGATAAGTTCCCCGGGCTCCGACCACGTCTCAATCTCTTCGCCGATCTTGTAGTAATTGTGATGGTCCGGCGCCTCCTGCACAAGATAAAACCCTCCCGACATGGGAACTTCGAAGTCTCGGAGGCGGCACTGGAGCATCTCAGACTGAACAATCCCCTGCTGGTGATGCCAGCCTGTGTCGGAAAAACCAAGATTGATCAGGCTGCCCTTGAAAATGACGGGGAGCGCTTCGGTCTCGCACGGCCCTCGAAAGTCGGGGCCGTCAAGAGGCTGAAACGTGTACCCGCGCGAATACTTCAGCCTGATCGGACCTGTCACTCTTGCCATGCCCTCTGCTCGCCAGCGTGGCACGGCATAA
>JBBTKS010000223.1:0-2061 GCA_038058885.1 Pseudomonadota bacterium | reverse complement strand
GCGGCACCGACGGTTTCCGCCGCCGCGTATCAGCTGATTCTCGACCGCCGCCTCGGCGCCTATCAGGTGCCGGCGCACTGGGCGATCTTCGCCGCCGGCAACCGCCAGGGCGACCGCGGCGTCACCTACAGCATGCCGGCGCCGCTGGCCAACCGCTTTTCCCATTTCTCGGTCGAAACCCATCTCGACGACTGGGTTGCGTGGGCGTACGCGAACAACATCGACGAGCGTGTCATCGCCTTCCTGCGGTTCCGCCCGGAGCTGCTGTTCGATTTCGACCCGGCGCACAATCCCGTGGCCTTTCCGTCACCGCGCTCGTGGGAGTTCACGCATCGCGCGCTGGCGAAATTCGGCGACCGTCCGGAGCTGCTGCTGGGCGGGCTCGAGGCCTGCGTCGGCCCCGCGGCCGGCGTCGAGCTCAAGGCCTTCATCGACAACCTCGACAACCTGCCGGACATCGACGCGATCGTGAACGGCGCCTCCACCACCGTGCCGAAAGAAACCGACCTGCAATACGCGGTGGCCGCGGCGCTCGTGGGGCGCGCGATTCGCGCCAAGGGCAGCAGCGACGAGGCCAAGGTGTTCGGTAACATCCTCGACTATGCCGGCCGTTTCCCGAGCCGCGAGATGGGCGTGATGCTGGTCTCGGACATGCAGCGCGCCGTCGGCGAGAAACTGTTCGCGCTCCCGCAATTCGCGCAGTGGGCCAAGAAGATCGCCAGCGTGATGATCTTCGACATGTGGCAGAAACCTGCGGTGGCAAAATCTAAATAGACAGGATTAACAGGATTGTCCTTGATAATCAGGAATGGAAGAAGAGATGCTGGAAGGCAAAGAACTTACCGAAAAGATCATAGCGAGTGTAGCCCGGATGAAGCGCAGCGGAATCCGGGACAACAAATCCTGGATTCCGGCGCGGCGCGCCTCCATCCAGGCTACGTATCTGCAAAATCCTGTAATCCTGTCTATTTGCTTTTATGGCTGAACATGACGACATCGAGAACAAACTCGTCGCCGCGCGCACCTGGCTGATCATCGACAAGCCCTTCCTCGGCGCGCTGGTGCTGCGCCTGCCGCTGGTCGAGGCTGATCCCAAGTGGTGCCGCACCACCGCCACCGACGCGCGGTCGTTCTACTACAACCGCGACTACATCCAGGCGCTGTCCTTCGAGCAGACCAAGTTCATCCTCGCGCACGAGGCGCTGCACTGCGCGCTTTCGCACTTTGCGCGCCGCGAGCATCGCCACAAGCGCCGCTGGGATTTGGCGTGCGACTTCGCGGTGAATCCGCTGCTGATGGCCGACGGGCTCACGCCCGCGCCGGATGCGTTGATTCTGGATGCGTTCAAGGACATGACCGCGGAGGAGATTTATCCCTGCATCCAGGAAAACGCCGACGAAGAACCGATGGACCAGCACCTCTACGATCAGGACGACAGGCCGCACGGTTCGGGCGACCACGAAGGTGGCGAAGGCGGTCGCGGCGAGGCGCAGACCGAAGACAATGGCGGCAGCCATGGTGAGCCGGACGCTCAGACCGGCGGCGCGCCGCAGCCGCCGCCGCTTTCCACTCCCGAGCGCGATTCGCTCGACAAGCAGTGGCAGCAGCGCCTGGCCTCGGCCGCGCAGCAGGCCATGCAGGCCGGCAAGCTCGGCGGCTCGATGGCGCGCATGGTGGATCACCTGCTGCAGCCGCAGCTGCCGTGGCGCATGCTGCTCGCGCACTACATGACGCGCGCCTCGCGCAACGACTACAGCTTCGCGCATCCGTCGCGGCGCGAGGGCACGGCCATCCTGCCCGGCCTGCGCAGCCAGCACATTGATCTGCTCGTGGTGCTCGACACCAGCGGCTCGATTTCGGACGACGAGATGCAGGAATTCCTGAGCGAGGTCAACGCCATCAAGGGCCAGGTCGGCGCGCGCATCACGCTGCACGCCTGCGACGAAAAACTGGCGGCGGAAGGTCCCTGGATTTTCGATCCCTGGGAAGACGTAAAATTGCCCGGGAAATTACCGGGCGGTGGCGGAACACGCTTCACGCCGGTCTTCGAATGGGCCGAGT
>JBBTKS010000222.1:0-1916 GCA_038058885.1 Pseudomonadota bacterium | reverse complement strand
GTCGAGCGCCAGCAGCGCGAAGTTGATCGACATGATCTCGATGATCGGGCGCATCCCCGCCATTGAGGCGCCGATGCCGATACCGGTGTAGGAGTTCTCGGAGATCGGCGTGTCGATGACACGATTCTCGCCGTACTTCTGGAACAGTCCGGAGGTCGCCTTGTAGGTCCCGCCGATGAGACCGACGTCCTCGCCCATCACGATCACGTGGGGATCGTTCGCCAGCTCCTCGTCATGAGCCCGGCGGATCGCTTCCCAGTACATTAATTCTGCCATGTGTCAGTCCTTGCGATGCTTAATAGGTATTCTGCAGCGGGCCGATCCAGCGCGGATCGGGGTTGTCGTCGAGGACGTACTTGTTGATATCCTCCACGCGCGGTATCGGGCTTTCCTCGGCGAACTTGATGATGTCGTTCTCGATTTCGTCCTGGATTTCTTTCTCCAGCTTCTTGATGTCCTCGTCGGTGATCACGCCGGCCTTCTTGAGCCTGGCGCTGTAGACCTTGAGCGGGTCGCGCTCGGCCCACTTCTGCTCCTCTTCCTTGCTGCGGTAGGCCGCGGTCTTGTCGGACATCGAGTGGCCGCGCTGGCGGTAGGTCATGTACTCGAGGAAATACGGCCCCTTGCCGGAACGCACGTGGTCGATCGCCTTCCTCGCCGATTCCATCACCACCTCGATGTCCTCGCCGTCGTGCTGGCTCGCGGGAATGTTGTAGCCGCACATGCGCTTGTACTGGTCGAGCACCGCCGTCGAGCGGTCGATGCGCGTGCCGATGGCGTACTGGTTGTTCTCGCACACGAACAGCGCCGGCAGTTTCCACACCGAGGCCATGTTCATGGTCTCGTGGAACGTGCCCTGGTTGTTGGCGCCGTCGCCGAGGAAACAAATGGCGATCTGGTCGGTGCCCTTGTGCTTGCAGGCGAGCGCCAATCCCGCGGCCAGCGGGAACGGCTGGCCGACGAGGGCGTAACCGCCCATGAAGTTCGCGGTCGGGTCGAAAATGTGCATGGAGCCGCCGCGCCCGCGCGAGCTGCCGCTCTCCCTGCCGTAGAGTTCGGCCATCACCTCGCGCGCCGGGGCGCCGGCCTTGAGGGCGTGCACATGGTCGCGGTAGCCGGTAATGACGTAATCGTGCTTGAGCTTGGCCATCTCGAGCACGCCGGTGGCGACCGCCTCCTGGCCTATATACAGGTGCAGAAAGCCGCCGATCTTGTGCTCCATGTAGGCCTCGAAGCAGCGCTCCTCGAAGCGGCGGAAGAAAATCATTTCGCGCAACAGGCGTTTCTGGTCAGCTTTGTTCATGAATCTCCCTGAATTTCGGGTGGGGAAAAGGCCCTTGAGCGCCGCTCGGCCGATTCAGGCCACGGCATGGGCCGGTGTCATCCTCAACATGCGCGCGGTATGATCGTTTTTTTACCCAAACAGGTCAAGACAAACGGCTTTTCAGGCGCCATTTCAAATCATTTTTTTATAAAATTTTCCGCGCGAGGCACCCATGCAGTCAGAAATACCGAAGATCAAGCAAGAAAGCCGCAGTTTGTCGGCAAATGCGCTCGATATCTATTCAAATGCAATTATCCTGCTGCCACGGGAGGAATCTGCGCTGAAAACGCTGCCCTATGGCGGCGAAATCGCGCAGCGCCGCAAGCGTGCCAGTCATAAACTCGACAGCGGCAAGCCCTTCGCCACCGACCTGCCTAATAAATCCGGCACTCACATCGCCCTCGCCGGCATTGACCCAAAGGGCAGCGCTTTTGAGTTACTGACCCTGGCGCGCCGTCTGGTGGCCGCCCACGGCTCGCAGAAATCCGAGCGCATCGCCGTGGCCTGTCACGAGCTCAAGCCCAAAGATGCGGAACGTGCCGTCGAGGCAGTGCTGGCCGCCCTGCTCGCGGCGCATTTCACGATGCCGGAT
>JBBTKS010000221.1:0-10729 GCA_038058885.1 Pseudomonadota bacterium | reverse complement strand
CGCGGGCAATCGCATCGAATGGCTGGCCGGCATCATCAACGGCACGAGCAATTTCATTCTCACGGAGATGCGCGACAAGGGCGCGGATTTCGGCGACGCGTTGAAGGAAGCGCAACGATTGGGTTATGCCGAGGCCGATCCGACATTCGACGTGGAAGGCATCGATACCGCACACAAGCTCACGATTCTGGCGGCTATCGCCTTCGGTATTCCGCTCAAATTCAAGCAGGCCTACACCGAGGGCATTACCCGGATTACCCGCATGGACGTGCAATACGCCGAAAAACTCGGCTACCGCCTCAAGCTGCTCGGCATTGCGCGCCGCGCGAACGGCGGCGTCGAGCTGCGCGTGCACCCGACGCTGATTCCCGAGCGACGGCTCATCGCCAACGTGGATGGGGCAATGAACGCGGTGCTGGTCAAGGGCGATGCCGTGGGTCCGACGATGTTTTACGGCGCCGGCGCCGGCGCCGAACCGACGGCCTCGGCCGTGGTCGCCGATCTCGTGGACGTCGTGCGCACGCTGACGGTGGATCCGAACAACCGCGTGCCGCATCTGGCGTTTCAACCGGATGCGCTCGTGGATTTGCCGATCCTCCCGATCGAGGATGTCGAGACTTCGTATTACCTGCGATTGCATGCGCTCGACAAGCCCGGCGTCCTGGCCGAGGTTACGCGCATCCTGGCGGATCTCAACATCAGTATCGAGTCGATCCTGCAAAAGGAACCGCGCCCGAACGAGAAGACCGTGCCGGTCATCATTCTGACGCAGCGCGTGCGCGAGAAGAACATGAATGAAGCCATCGCCCGCATCGAGAAGCTTTCTTCCATCGAGGGCAGCGTGGCGCGTATCCGCCTCGAGCACCTGAACCCCAACTGGATTTAATAATGAATCTCGGCAGCCGCTATACCGGCCTCATTGACAAATACCGCGACCGTCTGCCGGTTTCGGACGACACCCGCATCATCAGTCTCGGTGAAGGCGCCACGCCGCTGATACGACTTAACAATATCCCGCGCGAACTGGACAAGCAGGTGGACATCTATGTCAAGTTCGAGGGACTCAACCCGACCGGCTCGTTCAAGGATCGCGGCATGACCATGGCCGTGACCAAGGCGGTGGAAGAGGGCAGTCGCGCGATCATCTGCGCTTCCACAGGAAATACCTCGGCCTCGGCCGCGGCCTATGCCGCACGCGCCGGCATTGCCTGCTTCGTGGTTATTCCTGACGGGAAAATCGCCTTGGGCAAACTGGCGCAGGCGATGATCCACGGAGCGGTTGTCATCCAGATTGAGGGAAACTTTGATGCAGGCATGGCGCTGGTAAAAAATGTTGCCAACGAAGCGCCGGTGACGATCGTGAACTCAATCAACCCCTATCGTATGCAAGGACAGAAAACGGCGGCCTTCGAGATCATCGAGGAATTGGGCAGCGCGCCGGATTACCACTGCTTGCCGGTCGGCAACGCCGGCAACATCACGGCCCACTGGATGGGCTACTGCGAATACGCCGATCACGGCATCTGCAACAATCGCCCGGTCATGCTGGGCTACCAGGCCGCGGGCGCCGCGCCTTTCATTCTCGGCAAGATGGTGGACAACCCGGAGACGGTGGCTACCGCCATTCGTATCGGCCATCCGCAATCCTGGGACAAGGCCTGGCAGGTCCAGAAAGAGTCGCAAGGCTGGTTTGAAAAATTCAGCGACGAGGAAATCCTCGCGGTGCAAAAACTGCTGGCGCAGAAGGAAGGCGTCTTTTGCGAACCGGCTTCGGCGATTTCGCTCGCCGGCGCCATGCACGACATCAAGCGCGGCAAAATCCCCGAAGGCAGCCGCGTGGTTTGTACCCTGACCGGCCACGGTCTCAAGGATCCCGACACGGCCATCAAACAGAGCAGCGGGCCGATGCTCAAGGTCAAGGCCGAATTGGGCGCCGTCAAACAGGCCATTTTGAACAACCTGGGTCGCTGAACTGCCGCTCTCTGTAATATCCTGCCGTTACCGGTCCTGACCCCCCTTTAACCATAGGGATCAGTCTTCTTTATTGCTGTATCCCCTCTACGGTAAGACCCTGGCCATACGTGAAAATGGCCATTTATCAGTGTTTTTACGTCAATCCCCACCAGTTCGGCGAGTTAACCGGCCGCGGCTGAAATCCCGTGGCTGGCACGGCTATTGCTATAACTATTGAGTAAGGGTGTTTGCAGGTTTCCCGGCCAGTCCCGGGGTAACGGCAGGTACATGGCCAATTAAGGCCACGAAAAGGATGGGTCGTGACAGGAAATAGTATGGATCCGGTTCACATCGAGCATACCGCCGATACGACGCACGTGACGCTGGAGGCGGTGCTCGGCATTGTCGATGCCCGGACGCTGCATGCAAAGCTGAGCACGGTGCTTGCCTGCGCCACGCCGGTGGTGCTCGACGGCAGCCGGGTCGAACGTTTGGACACTGCCGCCATGCAGGTGTTGGCGTGTTTTTGCCGTAGCGCCCGCGAACGCGGCCTGGCGATCAGTTGGCAAAGCCCGTCTTCCGGATTGCAGCAAGCCGCGCAATGGCTCGGCCTTGAATCCATTCTTGAGATGAAATCATGAACGGACCGCTTTCTTTCAACCCGTCTGTCCTGTCGCACACGGCCTCCTGGCCGCGCTGGTGGCTATGGGCCGTCGTGGGCATGATGGTTTCCCTGTCGTGGACGGTGCCGTTCATACCCTGGTGGGCGGGTTTGGGCAGCGGTTTATGCGCCGTTCTCACGCTGACCATCCTGGCGTTTTACGCCCGCAGGCAGCATGAGGAAAGGCCGCTGGAAGGAGAGGAAGTGCTCGGCGGGCACGACGCAAAACAGGTGCTCGACCAGGTGGATGCGTTGATGTCGCCGTCCAAGGATATTGAGCAGATTCCTCAAGTCGACGAAGTGCTGCAAAACATGGCGGCGGATAACCAGCGTCGCCGTCTCGAGGACCTGATGCGCCGCTGGGTGGACGTGGCGCAGCGTTACAGCGAAGCCGCGCTCGTATTGCGCAAGGATATCTACTCGGTGATCAAGCAGACCGAGCAGGCCGCCAACACCATTGCCAGCAGTTTCGAGGCGGTGATCAACAAGGCCACGATTCAGGCGCGGCAGGCGATGGAACTGCTCGAAGGCACGCAAGGCGCGACGAGCGACGGCGTGCCCCAGTCGCTGAAAGATTTCATTCAGGTATCCGATGAACGGCTCAACAAAATGGCCGATGAGGTCGTTCGCGTGGCGGATCTGTCGGTCAACATGGTGCGCGAACTTGACGGTGTCCAGAGCCGCACCCAGGCCATCGACGGATTCCTCCTCGACGTGGAGAAACTCGCCGATCAGACCAGCCTGCTGGCATTGAATGCCGACATCGAAGCGGCGCGCGTCGGCGAACACGGGCGCGGTTTCTCGGTCGTGGCATCCGAAGTCCGGCGCCTCAGCAAGCGCTCGCATGAATTCAGCGATCGCATACGCGTGCATCTCAAGGAAGTGAGAACCGGTCTGAGCAAGACCTACGGCAACATGCGCATGCTGTCCGCGGCGGATATGGAACACGCCCTCCAGATCAAGGAGGACGTGGTTTCGCTCACACGATCGCTGGAAGACAAGAACCGCGAAGTGGCCGAAACCGTCAGCTGCATCAACGAGATCAGCAAGGAAATCGCGCAAGACGTGCGCAACGTCGTCGTCTCCCTGCAGTTCCACGATATTACCAGCCAGAAACTGAGCGGCATGCTGGAGCCGATGGACGACCTGCGCCGCTCGCTGTATCACCTGATGCAGGAAACCATCAATCTCGACAAGAGCCTGCTCAAGAATCTGCCGAACAACGAACGCTGGCTGTCACGGATGCGTGACGAGCCTGCGCCGGGATCGGCAGCAAAACCGATGAAAAACGCTGTACAGGAAGCGCGCACAATCCACCAGGCCACGGATAACGGGCCTGCGGTGGAATTGTTCTGAAGGAGGCCGCCATGGCAACCATACTCACCGTCGACGATACCGCTTCAATGCGCCAGATGATCAGTTTCACGCTGCATAGCGTGGGGCATGAAGTGATCCAGGCTTCGGATGGACAGGAAGCACTCAAAGTCATTGAGGGAAAAAAGGTCGATCTGGTGATCGCGGACATCAACATGCCCAACATGGACGGGATCACCCTGTTGAAATCCCTGCGTGCATTGGCGGATTACAAGTTCACGCCCATTCTCATGCTCACCACCGAATCGCAGGAAGCCAAACGCCAGCAGGGAAAAGTCGCCGGCGCCACCGGATGGATCGTCAAACCCTTCAATCCGGAACAATTGCTGACTGTGGTGAAAAAGGTGCTGGGATAAGGCGATGGCGATCGATATGCGCCAATTTCACCAGACGTTCTTCGAGGAGAGTTTCGAAGGGCTGACGGTCATGGAAGCCGAGTTGTTGCGCCTGGAAAGGACGGCGTGCGCAGGCGGTCAGGATACCGTGAGCGCCGACCCTGAAATTCTCAATACCATTTTTCGCTCCGCCCATTCCATCAAAGGCGGCAGCAGTACCTTTGGATTCGGCGATGTCGCGGCATTTGCGCACGTGCTCGAATCGCGGCTCGATGCCCTGCGCGATGGCCGTTCTCTGCCGGACCGGCGCGTGGTGGGCCTGTTGCTATTGGCCGTGGACTGTCTGCGCAGCCTGATCATCGCGGCCAAGACAGGAAAGGATGCCGATAAGAACGCCATCGAGGCGGTGCGCTTGCAGCTCGAAAATCTGGGAATCGAAAGCGGTGTCTTGCCAGTGACGGGAAAAACCTCGACACAGCCCGAGGCGTCAACGACAACTCATTGGCGCATTCTGTTCCGGCCGAATCCGCGAATGTTTTGCACGGGCAACGATCCGTTGCGCATTTTGCGCGAGCTTGCCGGCCTGGGAAAATTGAAAACAACCGCTGACGTTTCAGGCTTGCCGTCATGGGAACAACTGAATCCCGAGGAGTGTTATCTCTCCTGGAATGTCGAGCTTGTCGGATCCGTCGCGCGTGAGGCGATTGCCGATGTATTCAGCTGGGTACTGGACGATTGCCGTCTGGACATCACGTCTAAGACAATGCCGGTACCGACGCTATCGCAGCGCAGCGTCGCGGAGGCGGTTGCCTCCATCGATGCTCATACCGACACTCTCCGCGTAAGCGTGCCCAAAGTCGACGCGCTCATCAACACCGTGGGCGAACTGGTAATCACGCAAACCATGTTGAGCCAGCTGACGGCTAATTTCACATTCGATAATCTCTCCAAGCTTTTTGCCGGTCTCGAGCAACTGGAACGCAACACCCGCGAGCTGCAGGAAAGCGTCATGCGTATCCGGATGCTGCCATTGAGCTTCGCTTTCAACCGCTTACCACGTCTCGTGCATGACATGAGCCAGAAGCTGGAAAAAAAGGTGGAACTCATCATCAGTGGTGAGCAGACGGAAATTGACAAAACCGTGATTGATCGTCTGATCGACCCGCTATTGCACCTGGTGCGCAACAGTCTGGATCATGGCATCGAACCACCGGCGGAACGTGTTGCCGCCGGCAAGTCGCAAACCGGGACTATTGAACTGAAGGCCTACCAGAAAAGCGGGAACGTGATCATTGAAATCCGCGATGATGGCCGCGGCTTGCGGCACGACAGGATTTTCGCCAAGGCTGTTGAACAGGGCCTGATTCCGGCCGATGCGAAACTTTCGCCGGATGAAATCTCCGAGCTGATTTTTCATCCCGGCTTTTCGACGGCAGTAACCGTCAGCGACATCTCCGGCCGCGGCGTCGGCATGGATGTCGTGCGCAGCAATATCCACAGCTTGGGCGGTAATGTGGAAATCGCCTCCCAGGCCGGGCAGGGGGCCTGTTTCATCGTGCGTCTGCCGCTCACGTTGGCCATCCTCGATGGCCTGAGCCTGCAAGTCGGAACGCATATCTATATCTTGCCGCTGGTGAGCATCGTCGAATCGGTACGAATCGTTCCGGATCAGGTCAGCCGCCCTGCGGGTGGCGGTGAGTTATACGGGCTGCGCAAGGAATACCTGCCGTTGCTTCGCCTGAGCGATCTGTTTCACGTTGTGCCACGGTCAACCGATCTCACCCAGGGACTGCTGGTGATCGTCGAGGCCGACGGCAAAAAGGCCGGTCTGTACGTGGACGATCTGCTGGGCCAGCAACAGGTCGTCATCAAAAACCTGGAAACACACTACCGCAAGGTGGACGGTATATCCGCGGCCACCATACTGGGCGACGGCACCGTCGCCATGATTCTGGATGTCACCGGGCTGATACGCATGGCGCATGCGGGCGCCACCCGGCCGACACCGGCGCTGCATGGCCACATACAGGATGCAGGCAGACACACCGGGACCATGGCACCAACCATAAACTGAGGAATGGATATGCAAACAGCGCGCGTTTTACAGGAGAAGACCTTGCAGGCTAATGCGGAACAATTCCTGACCTTTCGTCTCGATGGACAGGAATACGGCATCGCCATCCTCAAGGTCCAGGAGATCAAGGGCTGGGACAAGATGACACCGATACCCAACAGCCCGCCCTATGTGAAGGGCGTGCTGAATCTGCGCGGCGTGATCGTCCCCGTGTTCGATCTGCGTCTGCGGTTCGGCCTCCCGGAGGCGGTACGTGACGCCTTCACGGTCATCATCGTCGTGAACATCGGCGGGCGTCTGGCGGGCATTGTAGTGGATGCGGTAAGCGACGTGATCAATATCGGCGCGGAGCAGCAATGCGCGGCGCCGGAATACGAAGGCCAGCAGAATCGCGAGTTCATCATGGGGCTTGCGCAGGTGGATGGCAAGTTGCTCATCCTCCTGGATATCGACCGGATGGTTAATCCGGAAGCGCTGGATAAAACCGAAACCGCGGCACCTGTCGCCGCTGCCCTGTAATACAGTGAGTTGTCGCAAAAGGAGTGAGTCATGGAAATGAACCTGGTGAAAGGCATTACGCTTAAAACGAAGCTGATCAGTGGGGCCGCCATTATGGCCCTGCTGCTGGTTGTCATCGGCGCGCTCGGTCTGTTCAGCCTGAACAACATCATGAGCTATACCGAGAGCGCCTACGTGCATTTGCAGAAGAAGGACCCCAAGGAGGCGGACACATACGCTGCGGAACTCACGCGAGCCCGGGGCTCCAATACCGTGGTCGTCGGGGTCGTTATAGGCGGAGTTTTGCTCTGCATAACCGGGTTCACGGCGATTGCCGTGTATTTTATCCGCACGGTGTCGAATCCGCTCAACAAGCTGGCGGAGGGTCTGCAACGGGCATCCCAGGGCGATCTTACTGTTTCGCTTTTTTCCACACGCCGCGACGAGATCGGTTACGCCATCATGTCGCTCAACATGCTGCTGGACGAGTTGAATCAGCACATGCTGGGGCTGGCGCAGGCCGCCGAGGCGGTCGCCAGCGGCTCTCAGGAACTGAGTTCGGCGGCCGAGCAACTTTCCTCTTCCGCGCAGGAGCAGGCAAGTTCGCTCGAGGAAACCGCGGCGTCCATGGAAGAAATGACCAGCACCGTCAAACAGAATGCAGATAACGCCCTGCGGGCCGACAAGGTCGCGCTCGAAGCACGCGAAGCGGCGAACGAGGGCGTGGTGATGTCGTCCTCGGTCAGACGGTCCATGGAGGCGATTAACACCAGCGGCACCAAGATCGCCGACATCATCGGCGTCATTGACGAGATTGCATTTCAGACCAACCTGCTGGCGCTCAACGCCGCGGTCGAAGCGGCGCGCGCCGGTGAACAGGGACGCGGTTTCGCCGTGGTGGCGGCCGAAGTGCGCAACCTGGCGCAGCGCAGTGCTTCCGCGGCCAAGGAGATCAAGGCGCTGATCAAGGACAGCGTGGACAAGGTCGAGGACGGTACGCAGCTCGTCGGCGCCTCAAGCAAGACGCTGGAGGGTATTGTCGAGAACGTGAAGAACACCGCCGAGATCATCGCGGAAATCAGCGCTTCCAGTCAGGAGCAGGCCTCGGGCATCGAGCAGGTCAACCGCGCCATCATGCAGATGGACGGTGTGACGCAGTCCAATGCCGCCCAAGTGGAGGAGCTGTCGAGCACCAGTCAATCGCTTGCCTCCCAGGCAGAGCATTTGAGGGAGATGGCGTCACACTTCCGGCTGAATCCGAACACCGCCGCGCTACCGACGGACTCGTCCGCTCCGGCGAAGAGCGCCCATGGTTCGATGGTATCGGCCGCTCCGGCGGCCAAGTCTTTCGACAATAGCGCCTCTGGATCCGCGGCAGCGGTCGCCAAACCCGCCAACGTGCACTCCCTCAAGCCGAAGGTTGTTGCACAGAGGGCGAGCGCAGGGGGAGGCGACTGGACGGAGTTCTAGGCTGACCCTGGTTTTCAGTCAATCCGGGGCACGGCGGTAACCCCGTCGTGTCCCGAACAACAACTACAGTGGTGCAGGATTATTGAGGCGGCATGAATCAACCCGAACATCTGAGTTGGTCTATTTGTGCCTCGGTCCTGGATCGAGACCGCCATATCGCCTCAAGATCAGTGCCGGCTGCTTTCATTCAGGAATGAATGTGCCAGGTCAATCACCATGGTAACCAGCCACAACACCTCTAATAGCATCAGATCCTTGCTGGCCGACAGCCGATTGACCATCACGGACGAGGAGTTCCGGCGGTTGCGCGAGTTTATCCACGCCCACAGCGGAATAGCGCTTTCCGGACACAAGCGCGCGCTCGTGTGCTCGCGTCTCGCCAAGCGATTGCGCCACCACGATCTTCAACATTATTCCGATTACTACCGGCTGCTGACGGAGAACGATCCGGACGGGCTTGAACTGGTGGCGATGATCAACTCCATTACCACCAACAAGACCGAATTTTTCCGTGAGCCGCATCACTTCCGTTTTCTGGCTGAAGAGATATTTCCGGCGTACCGTAATAACCCGAATCGCGATCGGCCGATACGCCTGTGGAGCGCCGCGGCGTCGACCGGAGAAGAGGCCTATTCACTTGCCATGACCGCCCTGGAAGTGATGCCATCCTTCAACGAGCGGGATATCCGCATTCTTGCCACCGACATCGATACCGATGTTCTGTCACGCGCCGAGAACGGTGTCTATACACGCGAACAAGCCAAGCATATTCCCGAGGCGTTGTTGCGACGCTACTTTCTAAAGGGGCAGGCCGCCCATGAAGGCGAGATTCTGGCCAAACCGGTCCTGAAATCGCTGATCCGTTTTCGCCGTCTCAACCTGCAGGACGATCCCTGGCCCATGCAGGCGCCGTTCGACGTGATCCTGTGCCGCAATGTACTGATCTACTTCGACAAGCCGACGCAACTGAAACTTTTCCGGCGCATGGCGGGCATGCTCAAGAAAGACGGCTATCTCATGCTTGGTCATTCGGAGGCCATCTATGGCCTGGTCGATTATTTCAAGCCGGTGGGTCACAGCATCTACCAGTGCCGCGGGAAGAACACCTCATGAAACCGGTGCCACCGCCTCGCATCAACGGAAACCGCCTCCCGCAGGATCTCGATGAAGATCTCGCGCGAATCACCATCAACATTGGCGGCTTGCACGCCAGCTGCAAGCCGTTGTTACTGGACACGGTGTTGGGTTCCTGCATCGCCGCCTGTCTGTACGACCCGGTGTCGGGCATCGGCGGCATGAACCATTTCATGTTGCCGGAGGGTGCCGACCCAGAGAATCCGACGAGCACGCGTTATGGCGTCAACGCCATGGAACTGCTGATCAGCCATTTGATGAAGCTCGGTGGCGAACGTCGCCGCTTTCAGGCCAAGGTTTTCGGTGGCGGCCACGTCCTCAAGATTCGCGAGAGTCTCGACGGCGTTCCACAGCGCAATATCGATTTTGCAAGACAGTTCCTTGAAACGGAGCAGATTCCTGTTGTTAAGGAAGACGTGGGTGGCTATCAGCCGCGGCGGGTACTGTTCCACACGCACACGGGCAAGGTATTCCTCAAATACCTCGGCAATAACGAGGCAGAACGCACCGCCGAGGAAGAAATGGTCTACCTGATCAGCCTGAAGAAACAGAAGCTCGACGGCGATGTCACGCTCTTCTGACAAGAATGCTGTCACGGATATCAGACTGGCGATGCCATGAACAAAACAAGGAAAATAAAGGCCCTCATCATCGATGACTCCGCGGTCATGCGGCAGATGCTGACAGCCATCCTGCACGAGGACCGTGATATCCATGTCGTGGGCACGGCCGCCAACCCTCTTATTGCACGCGACAAGATCAAGGCGCTCAAGCCGGATGTGCTGACTCTCGACGTGGAGATGCCCGGCATGGATGGCATCACGTTCCTCGAAAAACTGATGCGCTTGCATCCACTGCCCGTGGTGATGGTGTCATCGCACACGGAGAAGGGCGCCGCCGCCACGCTGCGCGCACTCGATCTGGGCGCCGTCGATTTCGTCGCCAAACCGCAAGGGGGTGTGCGTGAAGGCATGACCCCTGAACTCATGGATGAAATCCGTGCAAAAGTCAGGTCCGCCGCCGGCGCACATGTGCGTGCCGCGCCGCCCGCGGTGCGTTCTGTCGGATCCCCGTTTCAAAAACCCCTGGCGACTTTGCCAATCTCCCGCGAAGGCATAATCGCCATCGGCGCCTCGGCCGGCGGGACACAGGCAATCGCCGAAATCATGGCGCGACTGCCACGCTCCACGCCCGGCATCGCTATCGTGCAACACATGCCGCCGAAATTCA
>JBBTKS010000220.1:0-24733 GCA_038058885.1 Pseudomonadota bacterium | reverse complement strand
TATTTATGGATGCCATTCGCGGCCACAATCTACGGTCGGGCGGTCTCTCCCTTCACAGGGGCTCATTATCGCAGGAGTTGAAGCATGCCGGCCAGAAAAAAGAAGGAAAAGGAACTATCCGTCTCTCCCGTTTCGGGCATGAAACCCTACGTGGCGAAGAAGGGCGAGAAGTACATGAACAAAAAGCAGCAGGAGCATTTCCATGCCGTGCTGAACGCCTGGAAGTCGGAACTGGAGGAGGAAGTCTCCCGCACCGTGCAGCAGATGCGCGACGTGCCGGAAAATCCGCCCGATCCGAACGACCGCGCGAGCCAGGAAACCGACATGTCGCTCGAACTGCGGTCGCGCGACCGCGAACGCAAACTCATCAAGAAGATCGACGAGTCCATCGATCGCATCGACACCGGCGACTACGGTTACTGCGAAGTCTGCGGTGTCGAGATCGGCGTGGAGCGCCTGGAAGCCCGCCCGACGGCGGAGCTCTGCATCGACTGCAAGACGCTCGACGAAATCCGTGAAAAGCAGATGGGCTGACGTGAATTTCTTTTCCTAAAAACCAATAAATGAAATTTCACCGCAAAGACGCAAAGACGCAAAGAGCGCAAAGAAACACGTCAAACGTTTCCGGGCTACGATACTTTTCTTTGCGTCTTTGCGGTGAGTCTTTTTTGTTGTAACTCCCAAAGCTCCCTTGCCTAAGCTCCTGATCCGCAACGCCCGCCTCGCGCGCCCGGACGGATCAATTATCGAAGGCGACCTGCTGTGCCACGACGGCGTGATCGAACGCATCGCCCCGCAGATCAGCTCGGCGGCGGATGAAACACTGGATGCCGGGGGAAACCTCCTGCTCCCGGGGGTCATCGACCCGCAGGTACATTTCCGCGAACCCGGCAAGGAATACAAGGAAGACCTCGGCTCCGGCTCGCGCGCCGCGGTCAAGGGCGGTGTCACCAGTTTTCTGGAAATGCCCAACACCGATCCATCCACCAGCAATCAGGCGGCGCTGGACGACAAGCTCCGACGCGCGGCGGAGAAATGCGTCGCCAACTACGGCTTCTTTATCGGCGCCACCCCCGATAATCTCGATGAGATCAATCGCGCCGGCCCCGCTTGCGGCATCAAGATCTTCATGGGCGCGAGCACCGGCAACCTGCTGGTGGACAAGGCGGAGGACCTGGAACGGATCTTCGCCAACGGGTCGCGCCTGATCGCGGTACATGCCGAGGACGAAGCCCGCATCCGCGCGCGCCGTGAGCAGTTCAAGGGCCGGACCGACGTGGCGGTGCATTCCGACATCCGCGACAACCGGAGCGCGCTGCTGGCGACGGAATTGGCGCTGGCGCTTTCCCGGAAATATCGCCGCCGGCTGCATATCCTGCATCTCTCCACCCGCGAGGAAGTGGAACTCCTGCGGCGCGACAAACCCGCCTGGGTGACGGCCGAGGCCATCCCCAACCATCTGCTGCTCAACGTGAACGACTACGCGCGGCTCGGCTCGCTGGTGCAGATGAATCCGCCGATCCGCCGCCCGGAAGACAACGCCTCCCTCTGGGCCGGGCTGCACGACGGCGCGATCGACTTCATCGCCACCGACCACGCGCCCCACACGCTGGAGGAAAAGCGCAAACCCTATCCGCAATCGCCGGCCGGCATGCCGGGAGTGGAAACCTCGCTGCCGCTGATGTTGACGGAGATGAACGCGGGACGCTGCACGCTCGCGGAAATCCAGAAATGGATGTGTCACGGTCCGGCCACGGCCTACGGCATTCGCAATAAGGGAAAGATTCTCGAAGGCTGGGATGCCGATCTCACGCTCGTGGACATGGAACACGCCAAGCCCGTGCGTAATGAGGAGATGTTCACCAAGGTCCGCTGGTCACCGTTTCACGGGCGCAACCTCACCGGCTGGCCGATCTACACCATTGTCGGTGGGCAGGTGGCGTTCGATCGCGGAAAAATCCGCGCCGGCGTGCACGGCCGTCCACTCTCATTTGCATAAACATAAACAAGAAAGAGACACACATGGAACTCGCTCTTCTGATCAAGGCGCTCATTCTCGGTATCGTCGAAGGCCTGACCGAATTTTTGCCGGTCTCCTCCACGGGCCATCTGATCATCGTGGGCGATCTGCTCGACTTCAACGACGAAAAAGGCAAGGTCTTCGAAATCGTCATCCAGCTCGGCGCGATTCTCGGCGTGGTCTGGGACTATCGCGCCCGCGTCGGGCGCCTGATCACCGGCATCGGCAGCCGGCACGAGCAACGTTTCATTCTGAATCTGTTCATCGCCTTTCTTCCCGCCGCGGTGGCGGGGTTGTTGCTGCATAAAACGATTACCGCCTATCTTTTTAATCCGCTGACCGTGGCGGGAGCGCTCATCGTCGGCGGCATTCTGATCCTGGTCATCGAACGCCTGCCGCTGCGCGTGCGCGTGAACAGCATGGAGGACCTCGGCCCGCTCGACGCGCTGAAGATCGGCATCGCCCAGACCGTCTCGCTCTTTCCCGGCGTCTCGCGCGCCGGCGCCACCATCATGGGTGGATTGCTTTCCGGCCTGTCGCGCACCGCGGCCACCGAGTTCTCGTTCCTGCTGGCCATGCCGATCATGTTCGCGGCCACGTTCTACGAACTGTTCAAGAATCACGAGCTGTTGCACGTCACGGACATCCCGCTGTTCGCCGTCGGTTTCATCATGTCCTTCGTGACCGCGCTGGTCGTCGTCAAGGCATTCCTTAAATTCGTGTCACGTCATGATTTCACGTCATTCGCGATTTATCGCATCGTCTTCGGCGTGCTGGTGCTGTGGTATTTCTGGTAGCCGCCCGCCATGGAGATAATCACACAAGTTATTGACATTTTTCTGCACCTCGACCATTACCTGGGCGGGTTCGTTCGCGACCATGGTTCGTGGATTTATTTGCTTCTCTTCCTGATCGTTTTTGCCGAGACTGGCCTTGTGATCATGCCGCTCCTGCCTGGCGATTCGCTGTTATTTGTCACCGGGACGCTGGCAGCGGCCGGAGGCATGGATATTACGTGGGTCATCGTCATCCTCATCAGCGCGGCGATCTGCGGTGACAATACCAATTACTGGGTCGGCCATCACCTGGGCCCCAAGGTGTTCCGCCGTCACGATGCTCGATTCCTCAACCCCCGACATCTGGAACACGCTCAAAAATTTTACGTCCGTCATGGCGCCAAAGCCGTGATGATCGGGCGATTTCTCCCCATCATCCGCACGTTCGTGCCATTCGTGGCGGGTATCGGCCGGATGCCCTACCTCCGGTTTCTTTCCTTCAGCATCCTGGGAACATTTTTGTGGGTTCTGTCGTTCGTGCTCGCCGGCTATTTCTTCGGCAACATCCCCATCGTGAAACGCAACCTCACTTTTGTGATCTTTGGCATTATCGTGATTTCGCTGCTCCCCGGCGCCGTCCAATACTGGCGCAGCCGCCGCGCCTAGTTTTGCATCGGTTTTACCGACGCCATCGCCGCCCTTGCCTCATTCGGGCTGAAATTCAAGTCTATTCAAGACTTTGAATGTGTCCCACGGCTGCGCTATGGTTATTCTAATGGACACACAAACCCCAGGTGCCGGCAAAACCGTGCCGGACACCGACATCCAGTCGAATCAAGGAATGAGCCATAAGCCGGAAATCGCTGCGCCCGCGGCCGAAAAAGTCCGGGTGCTGGTGGCGGATGACTCGCGCGTCATTCGCAAGGCCATCAGCAAGATACTCAGCAACGAATTCGAGCTCATCGAGGTCGGAGACGGAGAAGCCGCGTGGGAGCACCTGCTCCAGGACAGTTCCATCGAGGTGCTGGTCTCCGACATCGAGATGCCGAAACTCGACGGCTACTCGCTGATCTGCCGCGTCCGCGCCGCCGACCCGGAGCGCGTGCGCAACATTCCCATCATCGTCATCACCGGCGCCGACGATGAATTGACCCGTGAGCGTGCGTTCGCCTGTGGCGCGACCGATTTCATCATCAAGCCCATCGACGGTGTGCAGTTGCTGGCACGAACCCGTGCCCACGCCAAGCTCGATCAGACCACGCGCAAACTGGAGGAAACCTCCACGGCGCTGGAAGAACAGACGGCGGTCGACCCGCTCACGCAACTGCACAGCCGGCGTTACTTCCTGCAGCACGGCGTGCAGGATATCGCCTACGCCAAGCGTCATAACAGCGATGTGTCCATCATTCGAATCGACATCGACAATTTCCGCTCGCTCTACAAGAAATACGGCGATCAAGTCTGCGATCAGATCCTCATCTGGCTCGCCAAAAGACTGACGGCATCGAGCCGCACGGAAGACACCGTGGCGCGCACCGGAGGCGGGGAGTTCGCCATCCTGGCTCCGTCCTCGGGGCGCATGGAAGCCGCGGTACTGTGCGAGCGGGCGCGCGCGGCGGTCAATGCCGAACCTTTCAAAAACGAAGACGTTGCGATACCGCTGACGATCAGTCTTGGCCTGGCGACGCTGGGGCGGGATCCCGGGGAAACCGTTGAGGAACTTCTCGTGCTGGCCGAACAGCGCATGACGCTGGCCAAGGCAGCCGGCGGAAATCGTCTCGGTGTCAGCTACCGGGAGGAAGCGCCCAAGCCGGACGAGACCATCATCGAACAACCCGATCTCGAAACCGCGCTCAAGATGCTCGGCGCCGGCGAGGGCGGCAAACTGGTGCCATTTCTGCCGGACCTGGTCATGCGCTGTATTCCCCTGCTTGAATTCTGCAACAAGAAGCTCGACCTGGGTCTGGGTTTCGCCATCGAGTCCCTCAAGGAAAAAATCGCGGATATGCGATAATGGTCCGGAAACATCACGGCGGTTCGGACCATGAGCGAAAGCGATACGTTTCACACGCCGAGGACGTCGTCAGATTCATCGCCGAACTCGACAACCTGCTGCATAGCGAACACCGCGAGGAATACTGCGGCATCGTGTATACCGACAGCATGGAAGCGCCCACCTTGATAAAAATTTTCGATCCGAACCATCTCGGCGTGTCCTGCGGTTTCAGCAACAACCCGCCGCCGCCCGGCTGGGTCATGAGCCTGATTCCGCCGCAACCGATCGAGAGCCGGCATCCGTTGCCCGCCAGCCGCCAACGCTGGTGGCGGACTCTCTGGACCTGACGCCGGCGTTCTTCTCTTTCACATCCATGGATGGATGCTTCAAAGCCGCCTGGTGGTGCCGAGGTCCGCATGGCCAAACCCTGTGGGCACGCCTGGCGCGCCGCCCGCCCCATGTCGCACTCCGGCGTGAACGTCTGGAATTGCCGGACGGCGATTTCATCGACCTGGACTGGACGGAAAAAGACAGCGGACCGATCGTCATCGTTTTGCACGGCCTCGAGGGTTCGTCCGACTCGCCGTACGCACGCGGATTGCTGCGAGCGATTGTGCGCCACGGCTGGCGTGGTGTCGTCATGCATTTCCGTGGCTGCAGCGGCGAACCCAACCGCCTGGCGCGCAGCTACCACTCCGGCGATACCGGCGATCTCGACTTCCTGGTCACGACCCTGCGCCGCCGCGAACCCCGCGCGCCGCTGGCGACCGTGGGATTTTCATTGGGCGGGAATGTCCTGCTCAAGTGGCTGGGAAAGGCCGGTGGAGTGGCGCCATTACACGCGGCCGTGGCGGTATCGGTACCGTTTGTACTGCATGGCGCCGCCGAGCGGCTGCAACACGGTTTCTCGCGGTTATACCAGTGGCAGTTATTGCGCTCCCTGCGGCACACCGTTAACGAGAAACGACGCCGCATGGAATTACCGCTGAAGATGCGGGATTTATCGGCGTTGAAGAATTTTCGCGATTTCGATGAATACATCACGGCGCCGTTGCACGGTTTTGACAGCGCCGATCACTACTATACCGTGTCGAGCTCCCGGCAGTATCTCGGGGGGATTGCCGTACCGACCCTGCTGCTGCACGCGCGCGACGATCCGTTCATGACCGAGTCGGCCATACCCCGGCCGGATGAGCTGTCTGAATCCGTGATACTGGAGCTTTCGCCTCACGGCGGGCATGTCGGGTTTGTCGCGGGTACCTGGCCGTGGCGGCCGCGTTACTGGCTTGATGAACGCATCCCGGCTTATCTCGCCCGATATCTATAAACCAGCCGGGCTGCTCATCATGCTCCGGTGTTGTTGAAATAGTCGCGCCGCCAGTAGGTATAGAGCGCGAACCCCCACCAGCAGAGGACAATGACAATGCTCGTCAGCACGATCGCCTGCATGAAAAGCGCGCCGTCAACGCCCTGCGATTGCAGGACCTCTTCGTATCCGCTCATCTGCTGCGCGATGAAGTTCTCCATCGTCTGTCGGCTCAAAATAAATTGCACCTTGTCGAGGGTATAAACCGCCGTGGTCACAAAAACGAGCGCGTAACCCCACTTTTTGGCGCTCCACAAGCCGACTCCCAGTGCCGCAAAAAGTGCGGCGTAAAAGACGTGATAGATGCCGACGCTCAGCCCGCTTCTTATCTCTCCGAACAGAGGCTCTTCCGCGGTAATCGAGATGAGCTCAAAAACAGCGGATGCCATCAATAGCACCGCCGTGGCACGAAAAGTGAAATGGCCTTTTTTCCCGCCCGGCTCCATCGCAACTTCCTCCATGCTGTTTTCGCGGTAAATGTACGCGTCAACCGGCTGAAGTCAATCGGATAAGGTCTTGTTCAGATCGGATACCGGAAAATCATGGCCGGGAAAATCAGCCTTTCGGTGGCCAGCCGTGGGTTTCCTTCTGGCAATCGCAACACCACGCATATAGTGCATCGTACATGACCATGCCGTGGCGCAACATTTCATGGTCGTCCGCGCACACACGCGACAATCCGAGCGAAAGCGCGAGCAGCCCCGATGCCTGCGGCGCGAGATCGAGCCGTGACGTGTCCGCGCCGCGCACGATCACGGCCAGCTGGTGCAGCGCGGGATCGGTCAGATTGTATTTCTTGAGAAACGTATCGAAGCTGCAAAACTCGCCTTCGTGGCTCATTTCCACGCCCGGAATATCGTACGGAACCGCACCGGTTTCGCGCGCCACCGCGAGCACCTGCCCGGTCGGGACGAACAGAAATTCCGGCGTCTTGTCGATGTAACATGCGATCAGCCACGGGCAGGCAATACGATCGATCTTGGGGCGTTCACGCGTGACCCATTTCATGGTTGGCTCCCGCTATTTGGGGACTGTTTCCCCGCCAGCCTGTTTCCAGGCTTCGAAGCCGCCCTCGATGAATCGCGCCTTGACGCCCTTCGCCTTCAGCTGGTCCACCACCGAGTTACTGACAGAACCGCCGCGCACGCAGTAAACCACGATTTCCCGGTCGAGCGGCAACGCCGTGCTCCATTGCGTCAGCCTTTCCGGATCGAGCCAGGCCGCACCCGGAATCTTCTGGCCTTCGGTGTCGTAATCGACCCGGCGCCGCACATCGAGCAACAACAGGGTTTTACGGTTTTCCAGGAGCTGCTTAAGCTCGCCGGGCGAGATAGTCCGATTCATTTCAGGCATTCCTCATAAAGACGGGCGACGTTGACCCAATTGATATTTTGCATGAAAGCCTCGACATAGGCCACTGCCCTGGCGCCGTAATCGATGTGGTAAGAATGCTCATACATGTCGAGCGCGAGAATCGGTGTGCCGCGAGCTAGGTTGCCGGTGTGATCGGCCGCCCACTGGTTGATGAGTTTCCTGTCGCGATGGGAATACGTGAGCAGCACCCAGCCGGAACCGCCGCCCTGGGCTTTGCCCATCGCGCTGAACTCGGCCTGCCAGCGCTCGGCACCGCCGAAGTCGCGGGCAAGCACAGAATGCATCGCGCCTGGCGCCTGCCCGTCTCCGCCCAGGCTGTCGAAGTAGAGTTCATGCAGGATCATGGAATTGGCGGCAATCAGCTCTTCACGCTTGAGTCCATTGATCGTGAACACCGGCGCCTTGGAGAAATCGAGCGCTGCGAGCTGCTCGGTGATGGCGTTAAGCCGCTTCACCGCGCCAGCATAATTGTTCTCGTAGTGACTGACGATCAGTTTCTCGGACAATCCCTTGAGTCGCGCGGGATCACAGGAGAGCGGTTTGATTTGGTAAGGCATAGGGACTCCTCAAGTGGCAAGGTAGTTGTAGGCGAGTCCCAGCAGGGCGCACACGCCGATGACCTTCATGATGTCGGCTTTGTATTTCCAAAGGGCGATGAAAGCGGCGATGGCGACGATGACAGGAAACCATTCGAAGCTGCCTGTAAACGGCGCTGCTTCCGTGGCCGTGGGCCAGAAAGTGTGCCAGGCGAAAAACACCGCCAAGTTGAGAATGACGCCGACCACGGCCGCCGTGATGGCGGTCAGCGGCGCGGTAAATTTTATTTCGCCGCGCGTCGCCTCGACCAGCGGCCCGCCTGCCAGAATGAACAAGAAAGATGGCAGGAAAGTAAAAAAGGTCGCGACGCTCGCGCCGGCAATACCGGCTGCAACCGGATTAGTAAACACTCCCTTGGCGATGCCGCCGAGATAACCCACCCAGGTCACCACCATGATGAGCGGTCCCGGCGTGGTTTCGCCCAGCGCCAGGCCATCCATCATCTGCGGACCGGTGAGCCAGCCGTAATGCTCGACGCCACCCTGGTAGACGTACGGCAGCACGGCATACGCCCCGCCGATGGTCAGAAACGCCGCCTTGGTAAAGAACTCACCCATGATGTAGAGATCGGGCGTGCCCTGTATCGCCGCCATGGCAATCACCCAGATCAGCACAAATACCGCCACCGTGGCGGTCAACCTGCCCCAGGAAAAACGCGCATGGGCCGGCGGCGGGGTGTCGTCGTCAATCAGCGCGGGGCCATACTGCTTGTGGGAGGCGCCATGCCCGCCGCCCACCTTGAACTTGCCCGGAACGATTTTTCCACCGATCGCACCGAGCACGGCGGCCGCCAGCACGATCCACGGAAAATCGATCCTGAAGACGAATATTCCGACGAAGGCCAGCGCGGCCATGGCCCAGAGGATTTCATTCTTTAGCGCGCGCGAGCCGATGCGCCAGGCGGCGAACAGCACTACCGCCACCACCGCGGGCCTGATACCGTAAAAGACGCCCTGCACCGCGGGCACGTCGCCGAACGCGAGATAGATCGCCGCCAGAAACGACAGCAGCACAAAAGCAGGCAGGAAGAACAACACGCCCGCGATCACCGCGCCGCGCACGCCGTGCATCAGCCAGCTGATGTAGATGGCCAGCTGGATCGCCTCCGGTCCCGGCAGCAGCATGCAATAATTGAGCGCATGCAGATAGCGGTGTTCGGAAATCCAGCGGCGCTTCTCCACCAGCTCCTGGTGCATTATGGAAATCTGCCCGGCGGGACCGCCGAAGCTGATGAACCCGAGTTTCAGCCAGTAGGAGAATGCTTCACCTAAAGAAACCTGTTCGGGTGGCTGGGCAGTGTCATGGGTTTTTGAAGTGGCAGACATAATAATCTCCGTTTATTTATTCTTCGGTATATGAGGCATATAGAAAATCGAAGGTCTTGCTCGCTTCCTTGAGCAATTTATCGTCATCAACGAATTGCTGGCGCGCTCCGTTCAAAATCATCTCGAGCCCGGCCGCTTCCGCTGCCGGCACGCCTCCCACGTCGAGATAATGTACCAGCGCACCCATGCGCGTGAGCGCCGTATTTTCTTCCAGGCCAAAGCTGGTGAGCAGCACTTCAAACGTAACGCGCGCACCGACATGCGTGAATGTCGCGTTGTCAAAATCGAACCCGAGCGCATCGGCCGGGCAATCCTTCGGATCCTTCAACCAGATAAACCGCGCCTTGGGGTCGATGAAGCGCCGGATCAGCCAGGCCGAGGCCAGGCGATCCACCCAGGGACGGGTGCGCGTCGTCCACGAGCGGTTCTGATAGCCGGCTTTATCGAGACGGAGGATTTCTCGCGCCGCGGCATGCGGCTCGCCCGGCGAGAGCAAGGCGGTGACCGCCGCCTCGGTCTGGGACAATAGCAGCTGAACCTGTTCTTTTGCCGGCCCCGCGAAATGATCGGTCGCCGCCACGGCTTCAAACTCGCGACGGATTTTTTTCAGATGACGCGAAACGGATTCGGCGCGCTTCCTGGTAAGACCGGGTTTATCCTTCCGAATCGCCTCGATAAGCCGCGCGTAATCGGCGGTGCGATCGAATAGCTTGCGAAAATGCTCTGCCTGCTGCGGCTCGGTACTGGTGAAGGTGAGCACATGGGCATCGCCGCCGGAAGCCATCACCGCCTCGGCCTGTTCCTGCAAGGACCTGGCAGCCGATTCGCTGTGCGGCAGCAGATAAACACCGTCGCGCAGCACCACCGCCCCCAGCCCCTTTAAGGCACGCCATATCCGCATACGCGGCGTGGCACGGCGGCCGGGAAGGCTGATCACCAGCATTGACCACAGGGGCTTGGCGGGGCTATCCATGTGGAATATTCTACAATATTGTAGCGTCTATTACATAGTATAATTATTCAAAATCCACCCGATGAAAAACCTGACCATGCGCCTATTCATCCTCATTGCCGGCTTATTCCTGAGTCTTTCGGCACCTGCCGCTGAATTGATCTTGAAACCCGTGAAAGTCGCGCCTGACATTTATGCGGTCATTGGCGATCTGGGAGGACAAACATACAAAAACGAAGGGCTGAATAACAATCTGGGTTTTGTTGTCACCAGCCACGGGGTGCTGGTCGTCAACACCGGGTCCAGTCTGCGCGTGGCCAAGGCACTGCATGCCGCGATCAAAAACATCACGCCGCAGCCGGTAAAATGGGCGGTGAACGTCAACAGCCAGAACCATCAATGGCTGGGTAACGGCTACTTCAAATCCATCGGCACGGTAATTCTGGCGCACAAGGAAGCCGACCGGGTCATGCGCGATGTTGGCGAAACACAGATCGCGGCGAATAAAACACTGCTCAAGGAAAAAGCGGCGGGCACGACCCTTGTCTACCCTGACGAATTGGTGGATGACAAACGCGAAATTAAACTGGGCAACACTGTCGTACAACTTCTGCACTTCGGACAGGCGCATACGCCGGGTGACATCGTTGTCTGGCTTCCGCAACAGAAGATTATCTTTACCGGTGACATCGTTTATACCCAGCGTATGCTCGGAGTACTACCGATCAGCCACTCCGGCAGCTGGGTGCAGTCCTTCGATAAACTGGCACAGCTTGGCCCAATAACAATTATTCCAGGTCATGGCCATCCCACTAACCTGGAACAGGCACGCAAAGAAACGCGCGATTATCTGGTTTATCTACGCACTGAGGTCCGGAAATTCATAGACAAGGGTGAGATGCAGCACGATGCGGAAAACAAGATTGATCAATCCAGATTCAAGTATCTCGCCAACTACGAACTCCTGGCCAGGCGCAACGCGGGCCAGGTTTATCTTGAAATGGAGAAAGAGGCTTTTTAAGGCCGGCGCACCGTTCGTTTGCTCCGCGCGCCTTGATGCGCCCGTGAGATACCGGGTCCACGCTGTGCACGGCCCTTGCCGCGCGGCTTGAGCGGTCTGGACAGACTCTGTTTTGGAGACGGCGGCAATTTCAAGCCGACAAAATCATACAGGGCCGCGGCGGATTCATCATCCATCTCAAGCGTGCGTCCGGTGTGGAAATGCGACGGGAGCTGAACGGGACCGAAGCGAATGCGCATCAGCCGGCTCACCTTGATGCCCACGGCCTCCCACAACCGGCGCACCTCGCGGTTGCGTCCTTCCTTCAACACCACGTGGTACCAATGATTCGCGCCGGCGCCGCCGGCATCGACGACGGAAACAAAATGCGCCGGACCGTCCTCCAGCATCACGCCTGCTTTCAATCGCGCGAGCATTTCGTCGCTCACCTTGCCGAGCACGCGCACGGCATACTCGCGCTCGATCTCGTGGGACGGATGCAACAGATGATTGGCCAGTTCGCCGTCCGTCGTGAACAACAGCAGGCCGGAGGTGTTGAAATCGAGGCGACCGATGTTGATCCAGCGCGCGCCACGCAGCTTGGGAAGTTTTTCGAAGACCGTCGGCCGGCCCTGCGGATCGGAACGCGTGCAGACCTCGCCCACCGGCTTGTGGTAAATCAGGAGACGCGGCTTGGCCTGGAAGGCATGCGTCGGGACCTTGCGTCCGTCAACATTCAGGGTCTGATCCGGAGTGACTCGCTCGCCGAGCGTGGCGGGCTTGCCGTCCACGGTGATGCGGCCTTCTTCGATCCAGCGCTCGATCTGCCGTCGGGAACCCCAGCCGGCACGCGCCAAAACTTTCTGCAGCTTTTCCCCGGCGGGGACGCTCCGGTCACTCACGCTCGGCCGAGCGGACCTCGATCAAGGTCTCCGGCTCCGGCACGTCTTGCGCCCCGTCGTGCGATTCCGCGTCAGGAGCGGCCGTGGCGGCGGGAGACGATGTCTCCGCGCCCGGCTCCAGGTCCAGACGCAGGTTCAATTCATTGCTGATGACGTCCAGGTCGCGCAACGCCGAAAGCGGCGGCAATTCTTCCAGGCTCTTCAAGTTGAAATGTTCGAGGAACTCACGCGTGGTGCCATAAAGGGCGGGGCGACCCGGAACATTGCGTATGCCCACCTGGCGTATCCACTCGCGCCCCAGCAGCGTCTTGATGATATCGGTGCTCACGGACACGCCGCGGACATCCTCGATATCGCCGCGCGTCACTGGCTGGCGGTAAGCGATGATGGCCAGGGTTTCGAGCAGCGCGCGTGAATAGCGCGCGGGACGCTCTTCGGCCAGGCGGGTGATCCAGGGAGCGTATTTATCGCGGGTCTGAATACGCCAGGCGCGGTCGATCTGCTTCAGCTCAACCACGCGCTCGGCGTATTCCTCTTCCAGCTGGCTGATGGCATCGCGGATTTCCTCGCGCGTCGGCGGCGACTCGGCCGGGAACATGGCCAGCATCTTTTCGATGGTCAGCGGCTGGCCGGCAACCAGCAGCGCCGCCTCGATGATATTCTTCAGTTCTGCGTTTGAATCGCTCATCAGGCCGCCGCCTTGAGATGAATGGGTGCAAAGGGTTCCTGCTGGACGACGACCACCAGCGATTCCTTCAGGAGTTCGAGAATCGCCATGAAGGTCACCACCAAACCGCGCCGGCCTTCGTGCAGGTCGAACATTTCCTCGAATCTTACAAATGCCTCACTATTGATCCTCGCCAGTATCCGGGTCATGCGTTCGCGTACCGATAGCGGTTCCAGCTGAACACGATGATGCCGGTAAAGTTCGGCACGCACAAGCACCTCTTTGAAGGCGTCCAGAAGATCGAACAGGCTGACATTCGGCTCGATACGCTTGACGGGCGGGTGATCGTTTTCAATGACCACCAGATGCACCTCGCGCCCCACCCGTGGCATCCGGTCAATGGACTCGGCGGCGCTGCGGTAACGTTCGTATTCCTGGAGCCGGCGTATCAGTTCGGCGCGTGGGTCGGCCTCCTCTCCCTCGCTCGCCGGTCGCGGCAGGAGCATGCGCGATTTTATTTCCGCCAGCATCGCGGCCATGACCAGGTACTCCGCGGCGAGCTCCAGCTTCACTGACTGCATCAGCTCGACGTAGACCATGTACTGGCGCGTGACTTCGGCGATGGGAATATCCAGGATATCGAGGTTCTGCTTGCGAATAAGATATAGCAGGAGATCAAGCGGGCCCGAGAAAGTTTCGAGGAAAACCTCCAGCGCGTCCGGCGGAATGTACAAATCTTCCGGCAGCTTGGTGAGCGTCTCGCCACGGATGACGGCAAGCGGCGATTCCGTATCGGTCGGTGTGCTCATCCGTTATATCCCAGTCCAATGGCGGCGCGGACTTCGGCCAAAGTGTCCTCCGCCGCCTCCTGCGCACGCTTGTTGCCGTCAGCGATGATGTTCTTCACTGCCAGCGTATCGCGCGAAAATTCCGCGGCGCGCTCCTGTATCGGTTTCAGTTCCGTCAGCACGGCATCAATGATGGGCTGTTTGCATTCAAGACAGCCGATTTTCGCCGAACGGCAGCCGTTTTGCACCCAGTCCTTCTTTTCCTGGTCCGAGTAGACGAGATGAAAATCCCACACCGGGCATTTGTCCGGGTTTCCCGGGTCGGTACGATGCACGCGCGCCGGGTCGGTGGGCATGGTACGGAGCTTCTTTTCAACTTCCGCCGGCGGCTCGCGCAGGCTGATGACATTGTCATAAGACTTGGACATCTTGCGGCCGTCGAGCCCCGGCATCTTGGGCGCGTGGGTCAGCAAGGCCTGGGGCTCGGGGAGAATGATCCTGCCTCCTCCTTCCAGAAAGCCGAACAGCCTTTCCTTGTCGCCCAGGGCGATGTTCTTCTGTCGCTCAAGAAGCGCGCGCGCTGTCGCCAATGCCTCACGGTCACCCTGCTCCATATAGGCGGTACGCAGCTCGCGATAGAGCTTGGCGTTTTTCTTGCCCATTTTCTTGATGGCTTCTTCGGCGCGCTGTTCGTAACCCGGCTCCCGTCCGTAGAGATGATTGAAGCGACGCGCGACTTCGCGCGTGAGCTCCACATGGGCCACCTGGTCTTCGCCGACCGGCACCATACCCGCACGATATATAAGGATATCCGCGCTTTGCAACAGGGGGTAGCCCAGAAAACCATAGGTAGAAAGATCCCGGTCTCCCATCTGGAGCTGCTGATCCTTGTAAGACGGCACGCGCTCCAGCCAGGACAAGGGCGTGATCATCGATAGCAGGACATGGAGTTCGGCGTGTGCCGGTATACGGGACTGGATGAACAGGGTGGCGTTATTCGGGTCCACCCCGGCCGCCAGCCAGTCCACCACCATGTCCCAAACGCTTTCCTGGATGATATGAGGGTCTTCGTAATGCGTGGTCAGGGCATGCCAGTCAGCCACGAAGAAGAAGCACTCGTATTCGGACTGGAGCTTGACCCAGTTCTTCAGTACCCCGTGATAGTGCCCAAGGTGCAGCCGTCCCGTGGGGCGCATCCCCGACAAAACCCGCATCGGCTGGCCGGGCAGGACCGTGCTCATCGTAACCCCACGATCAGGGTCAGAAGACGCTCAACCCCGTGGATGGGTGGACCGATGATGGCGCCCAGGATGCCCGTCGCGAGCAAAGCCAGGAGTATGAAAAATCCAAAAGGCTCGAGTCGGGCCAGCTGCCAAGCCCAAGGCCCCGGCAGTAGTCCTACGGCCACCCTGCCACCATCCAGTGGCGGCATAGGAAGAAGATTAAGTATCATGAATACTACATTGATTTCTATGCCAAATAATCCCATGTATTGCATCGGCAGACCAGCCCAGGACTGTGTACCCAGCTGTACACCGATACGTGCGATCACAGCCCAGAAAAGTGCCATCACCAAGTTTGCGGCTGGGCCGGCAGCCGCCACGATCGCCATGTCACGCTTGGGATGACGCAGATTCTCCCAGGTAACCGGCACCGGCTTGGCCCATCCGAAGACAAACCCGCCGAGCAACAGCAACAATCCCGGGACCAATATCGTGCCTACCGGGTCGATATGTTTCAGGGGATTGAGAGTCAGGCGGCCGAGCCGCTGTGCCGTGGGATCACCGAACTTCTTGGCCACCCACCCGTGGGCAACTTCGTGAACCGTAATGGCAAAAAGCAGAGGCAAAATTGCGACGGCAACCAGCTGAGGGGTGCTTAGATCAGGCATTGGCCGCGGAGTATATCAGGGGCGCCCGGCGACATAAACGCGAAATTTTCCTTTATCCGGTTGATTTTCAGTAAGTATTCATACCGTAAAGCGCGCATTGTCGCCTTTGCCCTGGCGCGCCACGCTCGCCCGGCCGCCCTCGATCTCGACCACGGTGGTCGGTTCGAGCCCGCAAAACCCGCCATCAACCACCAGATCCACGTCGTGCTCAAGCCGGCGGCGGATTTCCTCCGGATCGCTCAAGGGCAATTCCTCGCCCGGCAGTATCAACGTGGAGCTCATCAGCGGTTCATTCAGCTCGGTGAGCAAGGCCTGGGCGATGACGTGCTCCGGCACGCGCAATCCGATGGTTTTGCGCTTGGGATGCTGCAAGCGGCGCGGTACCTCGCGCGTGGCCGGCAGAATGAAGGTATACGGCCCGGGCGTGTTGGCCTTGAGCAGACGGTAGTCGGCGTTGCTCACGCGCGCGTACTGCGCCACCTCGGAAAGATCGCGGCACACGAGTGTGAAATTGTGATTTTGATCCACGCGGCGGATGCGGCGGATGCGCTCCATGGCCGCCTTGTCGCCGATATGGCAACCGAGCGCGTAGCTCGAATCCGTGGGATACGCAATCACCCCGCCCGCGCGCACGATGTCCACCGCCCGCTTGATCAGGCGCGGCTGCGGATGCGTCGGGTGAATTTGAAAATACTGGGCCATGTCGCCCTAGGACAAGCTTTCTGCCGCAGCCTTGTGCGTGGCCAATCCGGCCATATCCCAATCCTGCCAGACAGGAACACAGCCATCCGGCAAGGCGGGCAGTCTTCCGAGATCCATCCAGGTCTTCTCCGGCCCATGGTAATCGGAACCGGCCGAGGCGAGAAAATCCTGTTCGGCGGCAACGCGCGCGAAATGCCGATTGGACTCGGGCGTATGACTGCCGGAAATTACTTCAATCGCCTCACCGCCGCATTCGCGGAATTCGCCGAATAATCGCAGCAACTTCCCGGCACTCAGTTTGTAGCGCGCCGGATGCGCCACCACCGCCTGACCGCCCGCGGAACGAATCCAGCTTACCGCCTCATCGAGCGTGGCCCATTGGCCGGGCACGTGGCCGGGCTTCCCGCTCGAAAGAAACTGCTTGAATGCCTGCTGCATGCCGCGGACATAACCCTGCTCGATGAGAAAACGCGCGAAATGCGTGCGCGAAACGATGGTCCCTTTCGCCAGACGTCGCGCGCCTTCATAGGCGCCCTCGATTCTTTTTTTCTGCAGCCGGCGGCCGATTTCCACCGCGCGCCATTGGCGGAACTCGCGCAGGCGCGAAAGGCCCTGCTGCAAGGCGTGGTCCGCGGTATCGATATTAAGACCGACGATATGCACCGTCTGGCCCTGCCACGTGACGGAAATTTCAACGCCCGCGATCAATCTCATGCCCAGCGTAGCCGCCGTGGCCTGCGCCTCGGCAATGCCATCGGTCACGTCATGGTCGGTCAGCGCCAACACGTCCACGCCGGCCGTTCGCGCCCGCGTCACCAGCTCCGCCGGTGTGAGGGTTCCATCCGATTGCAGACTGTGTGTGTGCAGATCGAAACGCCGCGTGGGAGAAACGGCAGAAGCTGTATTGGTATTGCTCATGTCGCAAACAGGATATCATGAATAAACGGGTTATACTTTAAGGGTCACAGGACAGCCGATGACCACAACAACCTTGCCACCCAGTCTTGCCGAAGCGGTGCTGCGTTTCGAACACGCGGCGGGGGATATTATTGACACCTACGAAGCACGGCGCCCGGCCAAAACCAATCAAGTCACGCCGGGACAATTGGCGGAAGCCATCGAACAATTTCTGGCGATTATCGAGCGAATCGACCGGGAGGAAGGCGAAGTCGGGCCTATCACCAAGGAAGACGCGACCCAGCTTGGCGATTACGGCGTAACGCTGATCACCGACCTCATCGCCTGGGCGGGTCAGCTCAACATGCCGGTGCCGCGGACGGATCTCGAAATCGTGATCCTGGCGGCGGCCGACTGGATCATGCGCCACGACGGCCAGATTCGCGCTCTCGATCCGGTGGTCAATTCGCTCGCCAATTTTTCCAACCGCATGCATGACCCGGCGTCGCTCGAGCCGATAACCCATTTCATGGGCCGCGTCATTCAGGCCAGCGCCAGCCTCATCAAGGAAGATCTGGAAAAAAACAATCCCGGTCGTCCGTGGCGCGTCCTGCACCTGAACCGCGGCATCGTGGCGACTCGCACGCACAACCCGGAACTCATGGAAAAGGTTTTCGAGGACCTGGTGCGTTATCTGCCGGAAGATGCCGCCGCCTTCTTCGCCGAAGGCATGCAACAGATGGAGGCGCTCAACTACCCCCAACCGGTGCGGCAGGTCATGGGACGCTTTTTCGACCTCTGGACACGGCCCCGGATGCACTAGGCAAGCTCGGATTAAGTCCGTTCGTGGCAATCATGTCGAAGCACAAACGGCCTCGGAGCGAACGGAATGGCTTAATCTAAGCTTCCCTGGCCCCAAAGCGCGTCCTTGCCGCATTTGTGGCGGGATGCGAAAATAGCGCTCCTTTTGCCACTGCTTGTAAGATGAAATTCCTTTACGATCTGTTCCCGCTGCTGCTGTTCTTCGCGGCCTTCAAGTTCTACGACATCTATGTCGCCACCGCCGTGGCGATCGCCGCGTCATTCCTGCAAACCGGACTCTTCTGGCTCAAGCACCGCCGCTTCGAGACCATGCACCTGATCACGCTCGGCGTCATTGCCGTCTTCGGCGGCCTGACGCTGGCGTTGCACGACGAAACCTTCATCAGGTGGAAGCCCACGCTGGTCTATTGGATACTCGCGGCGCTCTTGCTCGCCAGCCAGTGGTTCGGAAAGAAAACCATCATCGAGCGCATGATGTCGTCGCAGGTCGCGCTGCCGGCGCCGGTATGGAAACGCCTCAATCTGAGCTGGGGTATTTTCTTCGCGGTACTCGGCGCGGTGAATATTTACGTGGCGTTTTTCTACGGCCTTGATCTCGACGCCGACACGCGGCGCAGCATCTGGGTCAACTTCAAGGTCTTCGGACTGCTGGGGTTGACGCTGCTCTTCGTCGTGGGACAGGCCTTCTTCATGGCCAGACACATGCAGCACAAACCGGAAAACGCTGAATCGGTCGTCGACAGGACTGCAAAATAAACGATGTGGTACGTCATTAACGGCACCGATACCGAAGACAGCCTCGAGCGCCGGCTGTCCGTGCGCGCGGCGCATGTGGCACGCCTGCAGCAACTTCAGGACGAAGGCCGCCTGCTGCTCGCCGGCCCCTACCCGGCGGTGGACAGCAACGACCCCGGCCCCGCCGGGTTCACCGGCAGCCTGATCGTCGCCGAGTTCGATTCGATCGAGGACGCGCAGACCTGGGCCAAGGCCGATCCCTATGTCGCAGCAGGTGTTTTTGCCAGCGTCAACGTCAAACCGTTTCGCAAGGTGCTGCCCTAAGATGGAGCGCGTAACGCTGATCGAAAACCGCTTGCGCGAAGCCTTCGCACCCCAGAAAATCGAGGTGCGCGATGACAGCCGCCTGCATGCCGGGCATGAAGGCGCGAAAAGCGGCGGCGGGCATTTCGCTGTCACCATCGTCTCGCCGACGTTTCAGGGCAAGAACCCCGTGCAGCGGCATCAAATGATTTACCGGGCGCTGGGCGACATGATGAAAAAGGAAATTCATGCGCTCAGCATCCAGGCGTTCACACCGGACGAGCTCTGAACGAATCCGTCAGTCAAACCACAACCGTAACCAAGGAAAATCCATGTCAACCCTACGCACATCCCTCATCGTGTTACTGGCCGCGGCGGGCCTGCTCGCCGCCGGCTGCGACAAAAAACCCGCCGACCAGGCCAAGAAGGAAGAGGCCAAGCCTGCCGCCAAGATCATCGCCACCGTCAACGGCGACAACATCATGGAGACGGACTATCAGGGCTATTTGCAGATCCGCCAGCAGCAGGTCGGTCCGATCGCGGACAAGGACAAGGAAAAGAAGATCGTGCTCGATGAGATGATCGACAAAATGCTGCTCGCGCAACACGCCGTGAGCAGCAAGCTCGACCAGGACCCCGAAGTCAGCTCGCTCATAAAGCGCGTGCGCGAGGAAATCCTGGCGCAGGCCGTCAAACGCAATCTGCTGCGCGACAACCCGATCTCCGAAGACGACGTCAAGAAGCGCTTCGAGCAGGAAGTGGAGAACACGCACAAAACCGAATACAAGGTGCGCCACATCCTCGTGAAGGAGGAAAGCGAGGCCAAGAACATCATCGCGCTGCTGCAAAAAGGCGGGAAATTCAACAAACTCGCCACCGAAAAATCCATCGACACGCAGAGCGGCAAGAACGGCGGCGACCTCGGCTGGGTCAATCAGGGCATGGTCGTCCCCGAGTTCTTCAACGCCCTCATGAAGATGAACAAGGGCGTGGTTTCGACCGAGCCGGTGAAATCCGACTTCGGCTGGCACATCATCAAGGTGGAAGATACTCGTCCGCTCAAGATCCCGACCTTCGAGCAGTTCATGACGGATCAGCACGCGCGCGCCAACATCTACCGCAAGATGCAGGATGACAAGATCAATAACCTGCTCAAGGACATCAAGACCAAGGCCAAGATCACGGTCAACTGAGACGGCCGTGACCAACCCATCCCGCCACGGGCGGGATGGGTTTTTTTGCCCGCCACGTCCCTGCGCCGCTACTGAAACCAGTGCCGCGGCGTTTCCTTTTTCACATTCGCTCCCGGCAATTTTTTCCGTCTAGAATTTCTCCATGAAGAGGCATTTCCTCAGAACCGGACTCATGGCGATCGCCATCCTGGCGATATCCGCCGGTGGGTATGCTGACACTCCGGTTGAACTGGAAACCCGGTCCGTCGCGCTATCCGAAAATTTAAAAGTCGGCGACCGCGTAGGCCGCATCCGTTTCCTTGGCATGCTGCAGTTGCCGAATCCGGCCGTGGACGGGATGCGCTTCTCGCAGCTCTCCGGCCTGGCCTGGGACGATGACGACGGCGTCCTGTATGCCATCTCCGACAAGGGATATCTGTTTCATCTGCAACCGGTATTCGACAACGGCATGCTGACGGGCCTGAAACTCCTCAAGGCCCTGCATCTGCGTGAAACCGGCGGCAATAAACCGCTGAAAGGAACGCGCGCCGATTCCGAAGGCATGGATATCCTGAACGGACGCAACGGGCGCAAGGGCGACGCGGAACTGATCGTCAGCTTCGAGCGCTTTCCGCGCATCGTGCGTTACCGTCCCGATGGCTACGCCATTGAAGAATCTCCCCTGCCCGCGCCCCTCAATGACGCCAGGATGTATCAAGACTCCAACAAGATGCCGGAATCCGTGTGCGTCGATTCCAGGCTGGGAATATTGACCGTGCCCGAAGCGCCACTCAAGGGAGAGCGCCCGGGGTACACGCACATCTTCAACCCCGAGGGAAAATCCTGGAATTATCCGATACCGGATGGCAATCGCATCTCGGCCCTGGAATGCCTGGGCAACAACCGGGTGCTGGTGCTGGAGAGCAATTTTGGCGGCATCCTCGGCCGGCTCCAGGTATTCCTGAAACTGGCGACGCTGTCGCCGAATGCTTCACCCACGGAACCCGCGCCGGTGGAAACTGCCGTTTCCCTCGACACCGGCAAGGGTCATCAAATAGACAACTTCGAAGGTCTGGCGAGACACCGCGGCAACCGCTTTTTCATCATCAGCGACGACAACGATCTGTTCATCCAGCGTTCGCTGCTGATGTATTTCGAGTTGCTGGATAAATAATATTCCGGCGTCAAGCGGAGCCAGATGTAGGGTGGGCATTGCCCACCATCGAACGGTTATCGAAGCCAATAGCGGTGGGCGATGCCCACCCTACAATGCGTGAAACACATATTTGAGATAGCTTATACTCCGGGCATCAGGCGGAAAACGCCAGCGCCCCAAGCCCCGCGGTAATAATGGCAATGGCCGCGAGCCTGGTTCGCCAGCGCTCGCGTTCTCCGAATACAAGGATCGACAACAGTCCCGCGAGCACGATACCGGCATTGGTGAACGCCACGGCGTAGGCGGCGGAGAGATATTGCATGGCGAAGATCACCAATCCGTAGGCATTGCCGATAAAAAGCCCGGCCGGCAACCAGCGGGTAATCGGCGGCATCGCTGGTGGACGCCAGCGGCCGAGACGCACGCGCTGCTCGATACTGAGCGCGACGAACGAGGCAAACAGATCGGTGCTCACGAGCCCGAGCTGCGCGCCATAAGTCGGCAGACTCGTTACCGCCAACTTGTTGCTCAGCGAATAAACGCTGGTGGCAAACGCCGCGATCACGGCCCAGAGCAGCGCGCGGCGGCTGTCGCCGTGCCGGGCGCTCGCCGCCATCAGCAATAAACCGCCGACGGAAACGAGTATGCCGATCCATCCTCCCGCGGCGATCACCTCGCCAAAAAACAGACTGCTCCAGATGGCGATCAGCAAGGGTGAACTGCGCGCGATGGGATAAACCAGCGCCACCGGCGCGTGCCGGTAGGCGGCACCCAGCACGAGAAAGTAAACGCTGTTGGCGAGCGCCGAAACGACCAACAAGCCGGCGAGGGAATACGACCAATGGGCCTCGGTCACGAGCGCATACAACGACCACGGCCCGAGGATGACGAGATAACCGACCAGCGCCCACCACAGAAAACGGCTGTCGGGATGGCTGGCGCGCGCCAACAGATTCCACGCCACATGCATCAGCACCGCCGCTGTGAGCGCCAGCGCCGCGGCGGTCATATCGGCAGCGTAGCGTGCGCTATGCGCACGGCTCTAAGAACTAACTTTATTTGTTTTCACAGCAGGTACCGCTGCATATCCAGCGCCGTGAAAAACACCGAGGGTATCTACGTCTCCGTCAGCGCGGACGAGGTATGCGATACGGTAATGCCCGTAGAGCAAAATGCGAACCTCGTCGTTCTGGTGCTTGTCGTATCGGTATCCAATCTCAGGGAATTGAACCAGTACTTGAGTCTTTTCATATATCCCGGCAATCACCCGAGCTGCTGCACCCTGATTATCCGCCGCGATATAATCATAGATGTCTTTCAGCCATCGCTCGGCTTCCGAGGTCCAGCCTATTTTTGCCATGTCTTGATTCTATGCTGCATTTCCTCGCTGCTGATTTTGCGATTCTCCTTGGAGTCTTTTAAACCACGCTCAACCATCCTGGCGAAAGCCAGCTCGCGCAGGATTTCATCATAAGAACTATCATCCGGCTGCTGCTGGATGATTTTCGTCATCTGTTCCTTGGCTGAGGACATGGGTTATCTCTTCATTAATCTTCAAAACCAGTATATGCCGCAATGATATCAGCCGCCAACAGTAGATGTAGCCCGGATGAAGCGGAGCGCAATCCGGGGATCACTCGTGGCAAACGAGTTTAAAGAATGTTTCCTGGATTCCACTACGCTACATCCAGGCTACTCTTGCCGAGTTCCTGCGGCGATCGCGCCTAAACCACGCTGCCGAAGCTCTTGTCGGTGGCTCCCGCCGGCGCCTTGAGCCCGGCAATGAGGCAGCCCTGCGCCACCGGACCGGCCGGAAAGAGCTGATAGAGGTACTTCATGCCGCCCTTCCCGTGAAACTTCTCATCCAGCGCATCGTGCAGCTCGCGCACGTTGATGGTGATCTCCTCGTGCTTGGCGTAGTACTGCTGCAACGCGCGCACCGCTTCCCAGTGGTCCTCGCCGAGCTTGAGTCCTTCCCGCTGCGCGGTCTTGACGGCCAGCTCGCGCGTCCAGTCGGCCGGCGCGTGGGGGAACCTGGCATCCTTAGCTGTTTCACTTTCGGCTTCCTTGATCGCATCTAATAGGCGCTGGTCATGGCTCGACCTCCTTTCGGCATCCTGAAGATGAGTTCCTACACGCACTATTCTCCGCGCGTTTTGAAGAACATCAACCATGAGTTCATGGGCGACTAATCCCCCACATTCCAGCGATGATTTTGCGGGCTTGGGCCAAGGCCAGAAGTGTCGTGCATGGGCTGGAATGAGTGTGTAGGTTGGAGTGAGCCTCGCGAACCCCAACAAATTCATCGTTCCCCATATTCATGGTCGGTTCCGTGCCGATCCCCTTCCGCCCAATCCGGACTTACAATATTTTTGGCGATAAACCGATGGATACTTGAATGAGGCCAATCCACCGGCCTTGCCACGTAACCGTGTTTCACCGGGTTATAGTGGATGTAATCCACGTGGCGCTCATAATCTTTCTCATCGCGTATCAAATGCTCCCAGAAGCGCCGTTGCCAGATGCCCCGTTCGCCTTTCGCTGTCCGGCTTCTGTTGCGCCATTCACCCGCCGGCAATTTGCGCGAGAATCCGATTTTGATCAACATCCAACGAGTAGAAAAATCCTTGTCGTTCTTCGGCAATGTCCAGATGGCGTGGAGATGATCCGGAAGCACCACCATCGCATCAATGCGGAACGGGTGCCTGAATTGCACCTCGCGGATTACCGCTCGCAGGACATCGGCGTGGTCCACCAGCAATGTCCGGTTCCGCTCGGCAAGATTGACGGTGAAGAAATAGCTTGCTCCGGGAACCCCTGCGCGGCGGTAACGCATGAAAACAATAATTCAATGAAGTTAGATTTACGTTTGTTGGGGTTCGCTGCGCTCACCCCAACCTACGGGATCCCATAACCAAGTCAAAATCGAAACGCAGGCCCAGGCTTGCCGCTCGGCATTGGTTTGACCCGCCGTTTAGAGCGCTTGAACTTCTTGCGGAAGGAATGGGACAGGACTTTTTGAATCTCCACGGGCGTTGGATGATAGCCGTGCTCAGTCATGAAATGGCGAATAATGACGTCCTCGCGGGGAAGGAGGCTTGATATGCAATCGGTACACCAGACGCTTTCGTATTTTCGGTTCAAAACCGCGGCTGTCGCCCGCTTTGTCGATCTGGCTAGAGCCGTCGATGATGGATGCGGAGATTTTATGGTCTTTGCAATCACTGGATTCTTAGTCGATTTCGGCTTCCTGTGTTTCTTAGCCCCAGACGTGTGAAAACTTTTTTTTCGA
>JBBTKS010000219.1:0-1426 GCA_038058885.1 Pseudomonadota bacterium | reverse complement strand
CGGCGTGCAACGGCAGCGCCCGGACGGATCGCCGTAGTAGCCGCAGGGACAGGGATTCATGGCCGCGACCAGCTGGAACCGGGCGGGAAATTCCGCCTGCCGCGCGGCGCGCGAGATGGTGATGGCACCCGACTCCAGCGGCTCGCGCAGCACCTCGAGTACGCGCCGGTCGAATTCCGGCAGCTCATCCAGAAACAGCACGCCATGATGCGCGAGTGAAATCTCGCCCGGTCGTGGATGACTGCCGCCGCCCACGAGCGCCACGCCGGAGGCGGTGTGATGCGGCGCGCGGAACGGCCGCCGCTTCCATTGATTCAGGGAAAATTTTTTATGCAGTGACTGAATGGCGGCGGCCTCAAGCGCCTCATCGTCGCCCAGGCGCGGGAGAATGCCGGGCAGGCGCGAGGCCAGCATGGTTTTGCCCGCGCCCGGTGGGCCGATCATCAGCAGGCTGTGGCCGCCGGCGGCGGCGATCTCCAGCGCGCGCCGCGCCTGATGCTGGCCTTTGATGTCGCGCAGATCGGGCACCTCGGAGGATTCGGGCGGATGCATTTCCGGTTCCTGGCGCGCGAGCGGCTTTTCACCGTTGAGATGTGCCGTTACCTCGAGCAGGTGTTTGGCGCCGCGGATATCCGCGCCACCCGCCAACGCCGCCTCGAGGGTGTTGGCCGCCGGCAGGATCAGCGCGCGCCCGGTCAGGCGCGTCTGCAGCGCTGCGGTGAGCGCGCCGAGCACGGGCCGCAGCTTGCCCGTGAGCGCCAGTTCGCCGATGAATTCGTATCGGTCCAGATCCCGGGTCGGAATCTGCCCGGAGGCGGCCAGAATACCGATGGCGATGGGGAGGTCGAAGCGCCCGCCCTCCTTCGGCAGATCGGCCGGCGCCAGATTGATGGTGATACGCCGCGCCGGAAATTCGAAACGTGCGTTTTGCAGCGCCGCCCGCACCCGGTCCTTGCTTTCCATGACGGCGGTTTCCGGCAGGCCGACGATGGAGAGATTCGGCAGGCCGTTGGCGAGATGCACCTCCACCGTGACCGGCGGCGCTTCCATGCCCACCTGGGCGCGGCTGTGAACAACGGCGAGTGACATGGTTCTCCTTCGGAGATGTGAGGGGTGAGGCGTTAGGGGTGAGGAGAAATTAAAGAGACGAAAAAACTTTTACGCCTTGCACCTCCCTCCTCACGCCTCACTTGTTTTTTGCTTCCAGTTCGGCAATCCGTTTTTCGAGTTCCTGCAGCCGCGCGCGGGTGCGCGCCAGCACCTCTTCCTGTACTTCAAGCTCTTCACGCGTGACCAGGTTCAGGCGGTCGAACACGCCTTGCAACGCCGCGCGCACATTTTTTTCCACGTCTTTCGGGCCGTGGGGCAGAACCCGGGACAGCGCCGCGACGAATCGGTCGAGGATTTTGGTATCGATCATGGTTCG
>JBBTKS010000218.1:0-1414 GCA_038058885.1 Pseudomonadota bacterium | reverse complement strand
TAGATAGCCGCCCCGGCGTTGAGCGCGACGATATCGCGCGCGGGCCCGGGCTTGTTGTTCAACGCCGATTCGATGATCGAAAGACTTTCGGCCGGGCTCGCGACGGCCAGTTTGGATACATCGCCGCGTGGGATGCCGAACTGCTCCGGCTGGATCGTAAAGACGCGCACCCGGCCTGCCTTCAGTTCCGCGACGTGTGTGGGCGCACCGATGCTGATCTCGTCCATGCCGTCTTCGGCATGCACTACGAGTACATGCTCGCTCCCGAGCCGCTGCAGCACTTCCGCCAATGGCTCGATCCACTGCAGCGAATACACGCCCAGCACCTGATTGGGGGCGTTCGCCGGATTGGTCAAGGGCCCGAGTAGATTGAAGATGGTGCGCACACCCATTTCGCGCCGCGGACCGATGGCGTGCTTCATCGCCCCATGATGTTTGGGAGCGAACATGAAACCCACGCCCACTTCGTTGACACAGCGCGCGACCTGGTCGGGCGTGAGATCCAGGTTCACGCCCGCGGCCTCGAGCACGTCGGCGCTGCCGGACTTGCTCGACACCGAGCGGTTGCCGTGCTTGGCCACCTTGCCGCCCGCCGCCGCCACCACGAAGGCGGAGGCGGTCGAGATATTGAAGGTGCTGGCCCCGTCGCCGCCGGTGCCGCAGGTGTCCACGAGATGCGGGCCGCTGACGTCCACATGCGTGGCGAGTTCGCGCATCACTTCAGCGGCGACGGCGATTTCCTCCACGGTCTCGCCCTTCATGCGCAATCCCACGAGAAAACCCCCGATCTGCGCCGGTGTGGCCTGCCCGGCCATGATCAGACGCATGACCTCGCGCATCTCGGCGCCGGACAGATGGCGCCGTTCGATCACGGCGCGGATGGCGGAAGGCATGTCCATGAAATTCTCTCGATAATGAAAATGGCAAATCGGATAGATTCTGTCGCTGAAACGCGATGCCGGTCAAGGCAAAACCGGCACCGGCTCCGCGGCCTCCTCACGCTGGCGCCAGAACCACCACAGCCCCAAACCCGTGAGGTTGAGCATGAGCATGCCGCCGGCCATGAGCTCCACCCGGCCTGAAAGCAGCGGCGCCAGCGCGCCCGCCACCACGGCATTGAAGCCGGCCTGACCGAACCCCTGCAAAGCCGAGGCCAGACCGCGGTGCGCGGGAAACACATCGAGCGCGAGCAGACTCAGATTCGGCATGGCCAGCGACATCCCGGTGGCGTAAACCACGACCGGGACGATAATCGTGAATGCTGTATGCGTCAGCCATAACGCCAGACCCAGATTCACACCCGCCGCCGCGAGCATGAGCGCGAAACCCGCGGTGACGGCCTGCTCATGCGTGAAACGTCCCGCGATCCGTCCCGAAATAAAGGCGCCGAGCATCAAGCCGGTCACCAGGGGAA
>JBBTKS010000217.1:0-2040 GCA_038058885.1 Pseudomonadota bacterium | reverse complement strand
GTCGGCGGGGACCTGGCGTTCTTCCATGGCTTCGAGCAGCGCGCTCTGGGTCTTGGGCGTGGTGCGGTTGATTTCGTCCGCGAGCACCAGTTGGGCAAACAGCGGCCCGGGATGGAAAACGAAATTCTTGCCCTCAGGCTGATAGATGGAAACGCCGAGGATGTCGGCCGGAAGCAGGTCGGCGGTGAACTGGATGCGCTTGAACTGCAGGCCCAGCACCTTGGCCAGCACATGGGCCAGAGTGGTTTTACCGACCCCGGGGAGATCCTCGATCAGCAGGTGTCCGCGCGCCAGCAAACAGGCGAGCGACAGGCGCGCCTGACGCTCCTTGCCGAGCACGATCTGGCCGATACGGTGGATAACCGTATCCAGAATATGGGCGGGCTGGCTCTGTCTTTCCGGGGCGAGGGACATATTTTGTGATACCGGGGTTTTTGGGTATGACCGAATGGTCCTTTCAAAGTTATAGCCGAAACGGCCGGAAGATGAAATTCGCCCGCGTGTGGCTTATGATCCTTTACCCGCCATTTACCCCATCCGTCCAGAGAGTTAGATGTTACACCCTGAATTTTACGATGTGATTGTTATCGGCGGCGGCCATGCCGGCACCGAGGCCGCCGCCGCGTCCGCGCGCCTGGGCGCGAAAACCCTGTTGCTGACGCAGAACATCGAGACCATCGGCCAGATGTCGTGCAACCCGGCGATCGGCGGCATCGGCAAGGGACATCTGGTGAAGGAGATCGATGCCCTGGGCGGGGTCATGGCGCGGGCCACCGATCGCGCCGGCATCCAGTTCCGCATTCTCAACGCGCGCAAGGGCCCGGCGGTGCGCGCCACGCGCGCCCAGGCGGATCGCGTGCTCTACAAAGCCGCGGTGCGCTCGCTGCTGGAAAACCAGAATGGCCTCACGATATTTCAGCAAAGCGTCGATGATCTGATTGTCGAAGGCGATCGCATCGTCGGCGTGGTAACGGCGGTGGGCATTGAATTCCGCGCGCGCGCCGTGGTGCTGACGACCGGCACTTTTCTGGGCGGCCGGATTCATATCGGTCTTTCGAACTATCAGGGCGGGCGCGCCGGCGATCCGCCGTCGAATGCGCTGGCCGCGCGCCTGCGCGAGCTTCCGTTCCGCGTCGGGCGCCTGAAGACCGGCACGCCGCCACGCCTCGATGGCCGCACGATTGATTACTCGACGCTGCCGGCGCAACCGGGCGACGAGCCGACGCCGGTGTTTTCGTTCATGGGTTCGCGCGCCGAGCACCCGCGCCAGGTTTCGTGCCATATCACCTACACCAACGAGCGCACGCATGAAATCATCCGCGCCGGTCTCGACCGCTCGCCGATGTACACCGGGGTGATCGAAGGCGTGGGTCCGCGTTACTGTCCCTCGGTCGAGGACAAGGTCATGCGTTTCGCCGACAAGGATCGGCACCAGATCTTCGTCGAACCCGAGGGACTCAACACCCACGAGGTTTATCCGAACGGCATCTCCACCAGCCTGCCCTTCGATGTGCAATGGGACCTGGTGCGCTCGATCAAGGGATTTGAAAACGCCGTCATCACGCGTCCGGGCTATGCCATCGAGTACGATTATTTCGATCCGCGCGATCTGCAACCGACGCTCGAAACCAAGGCGATGCCGGGGCTGTTCTTCGCCGGCCAGATCAACGGCACCACCGGTTATGAAGAAGCGGCGGCGCAGGGCCTTATCGCCGGCATCAACGCCGCGCGTCAGGCACAGGCGCGGGAACCGTGGTGGCCGCGGCGCGACCAGGCCTATCTCGGCGTGATGATCGACGACCTCATCACCCGCGGCGTCACCGAGCCCTACCGCATGTTCACCTCGCGCGCCGAGTACCGGCTCTCGCTGCGCGAGGACAACGCCGACTTGAGATTGACCGGGATCGGACGGAGCCTCGGGCTCGTGGATGAATCACGCTGGGCCCGTTTCAACGAAAAGTCCGAAACGATAACCCGCGAACAGGAGCGGCTGAATAAAACCTGGCTGCATCCGGAGTCGCTGCCCCCGGAAGACGCGAT
>JBBTKS010000216.1:0-2614 GCA_038058885.1 Pseudomonadota bacterium | reverse complement strand
AGCGCGGCCGCCCGAGAAACGCCACGCCGTAGGCCTTGACGAAGCAGGCGGCGGCCAGCGCCGCGGCGAGGGCGAGCACTGCCGCCGACATCGGGATCGCGCTGCGCAGGACCGCGCTCTCGATGGTTCCATGGAGCACGGGCGCCTGCAACGCCGTCTGCAACGTCAACCATTCCGAGACAAACCCGTTGAACGGCGGCAACGCCGAGATCGCGATGCACCCCACCAGGAAAAACGCCGCGGTCCACGGCATGCGGTGGATGAGACCGCCCATGTGATCGAGATCGCGCTCGTGCGTGCGGTACAGCACCGCCCCGGCGCCGAGGAACAGCAGCCCCTTGAACACCGCGTGGTTGAGGACATGGTAAAGCGCGGCGATCAGACCGAGCATGCCGAGCCGCGGATGATCGGTACCGAGAAATATCATCGATAATCCGAGGCCCATGAAGATAATGCCGACGTTTTCGATGGAAGAGTACGCCAGCAGACGCTTGAGATCGTTCTGCGTCATGGCGTACAGCACGCCGCTAAGCGCAGTCACCGTGCCGAGCACGAGCAGCACCAGCCCCCACGGCCAATAAAGATTGCCGAGGAGGTAATAGACGAAGCGCAGGAAACCGTAAATCGCGACCTTGAGCATCACGCCGCTCATGAGCGCCGAGATGTGCGACGGCGCCGCGGGGTGCGCCTCCGGCAGCCACGCGTGCAGCGGCACGATGCCGGCCTTCATGCCGAAGCCGAAGAAGGCCAGCGCGAAGGCGATGGAGGCCCAGGTGGCGGAAAGATTCGCGGCGCGCATGGCCTCGAACGTGTAGCCGCCGCTGAATCCGGCGAGCACGCCAAACCCCAGCAGAATGGCGAGCGCGCCGACATGAGCCATGAGCAGGTACAGAAACGCCGCGCGGCGGTTGGCGGCATGCTGATGCTGATAGGCGACCAGGAAATAGCTCGAGACCGACATCAGCTCCCAGGAAACCATGAACACGAAGGCGTCGTCGGCGAGCAGGACGAGAAGCATGCCGAGGATGAACAAGCCGGTGAACAGGCCGAGCACGGACAAGGGCTGCTTGTGGCCCGGGTGCGTGAATTCCCGCAGGTACCCGGGCGCGTACAGGCTGATGGCCAGCACCAGCATGCCGACGATGCCGAAGAAAAAGCCGGACAGGGCATCCAGCCGCAGGTGCCACTGGAGCCAGGGCAATCCCAGCGCGAGCTGATCCGTCGAGTGAGTTTCGTCGATGAGGGCCCAGCCGCCGGCGAATATCGCGAACAGGCCGCAGAATCCGAGCAGCAGGCTGGAGCCGTAGCGTAGCAGCTTGGGATAGCGGTCCGCGCCCAGCGCCACGGCGCCGGAGGCCAGCGCGCTGAGAAGAGCCAGATAGGCGAGGAGCAGCGGTGACAAGCTCTTTCTTAAACCGGAGACGTGGCGCGAGCCGATCGCCCGCGCGCTTTATCTTATAAATTAATTAATCAAAATCTCTGGGAAAGACGCCGGATTCCCAGGGTACGTTGCCGCGTGCGATGCTAGAGCCTGGGGTCGAAAAATTCAAGCCGCTGCCGCCCGATCAGGGAGAGACCGCCCGGCCGCAGACGCTTGTCGTGAATTGTACTCATGAACCGGGCGGTCTCTTCCCTCATCCGGCCCTTCGGCCACCTTCTCCCGCAAGGGGAGAAGGAGAGTTCGTGCGGCCTTCGGCCGCAGGTTCATTGAGTGGCGGAAGGGGTCTCGGCCTCCGGCGTGCCGGCCGGCCGGACCCGCGCGATCTCGATGGCGGTACCGCGGGTGCGCAGGATTTCCACGAGATAGCCATGGATCATCAGGCTGGTGCCGGGTTCGGGAATGTCTTCCAGATATTCCACGATCAGCCCGTTCAAGGTGCGGGAATCGTCGGTCGGCAGGTCCCAGCCAAGCTGGCGGTTCAGATCCCGCAGGCTGGTGGCGCCGCGCACAAGATAGCTACCATCGCTCTCGGGATGGATATCATCGATCTTGCCGATGGCCTGGGTGGTAAAATCGCCGACGATTTCCTCGAGGATCTCGTCCAGCGATACCAGTCCCTGAATGTCGCCGTATTCATCCACCACGAGGCCGATGCGGCGCTTGGCCTGTCTGAAATTCAGCAGTTGCGTGTTGAGCGTGGTGCCCGAGGGGATGAAGTAGGGTTCGACGATCGCCTGACCGAGCGATTCCTTGTCGAGCCTGCCTTCGCGCATCAGGTTCAAGACCCGGCGCACTTGCAGCATGCCGGTGACGTTATCGAGACTTCCATGGTACACCGGCAACCGGGTATACCGGCTTCCGCCGATCTGACTGATGATTTCATCCAATTCCGCGTCAAGATTGACGCCTTCGATTTTTCCGCGCGGCACCATCACATCATCCACCGTGACTTTTTCGAGGTCGAGAATCGCCAGCAGCATGTCCTGGTGACTTTCCGGAATCAGCACCCCGGCTTCCATGATGATGGCGCGCAGTTCCTCGGGGCTGACGTGATCGGCGGACCGGGCCTGCACGCGCACGCCGACGAGGCGCAGCAGACCGTTGGCCATGCCGTTGATAACCCACACCACCGGGTAGATGATCCACAGCATCGGGCGCAGCACGTAGGCGCTC
>JBBTKS010000215.1:0-5273 GCA_038058885.1 Pseudomonadota bacterium | reverse complement strand
TCCCAGCGGCCAGGCGTTCGGCCCGTCGGACAGCGCCTTGTCCGGGTCCGGATGGGTTTCCATGAACAGGCCCGCGACGCCGGTCGCGATCGCGGCGCGCGCCAGTACCGGCACGAACTCACGCTGGCCGCCGCTCTTCGTGCCCTGCCCGCCGGGCAGCTGCACCGAGTGCGTGGCATCGAACACCACCGGGCATCCGGTCTCGCGCTTGATCGCCAGCGAGCGCATGTCCGACACCAGATTATTGTAACCGAAAGACACGCCGCGTTCGCATACGAGTATGCGATCCTTGCCGCCGGCCTCGACCGCCTTGTCCACGACGTTCTTCATGTCGTGCGGCGAAAGGAACTGGCCCTTCTTGATGTTCACCGGCTTGCCGGCCGCGACCACGGCGCGGATGAAATCCGTCTGCCGGCACAGGAAGGCCGGTGTTTGCAGCACGTCCACGGCCGCGGCGACGGCGCCGATGTCCTCGGCCTCGTGCACGTCCGTCAGCACCGGCACGCCGATCTGCTGCCGCACCTTGGCCAGTATCGCCAGGCCCTGTTCCATGCCGAGCCCGCGATAGGATTTCGACGAGCTGCGGTTGGCCTTGTCGTACGACGATTTGTAGATGAACGGGATGCCGAGGCTCCGGGTGATTTCCTTCAGCTGGCCGGCGGTATCCAGCGCCATGGCCTCGGATTCAATCACGCAGGGACCGGCAATGAGGAAAAACGGCCGGTCGAGCCCGGCCTCGAAACCGCAAAGTTTCATGTGGTGGCGGCCTGCGGGCGCTGAACCGCCTGGGCATGGCGCGCCCGGGCAGCCTGTACATAGCCGGTGAACAGCGGATGACCGTCACGCGGCGTGGAGGTGAATTCCGGATGGAACTGCACGCCCACGAACCAGGGGTGATCCGCCAGTTCGATGATTTCGACCAGCGTGCCGTCCACGGATGTGCCGGCAACCACCAGACCCTTCTCCGGCAGGCTGTCGCGATACTGGTTGTTGAATTCGTAGCGGTGGCGATGACGCTCGACGATGGAATCCTTGCCGTACAGACCGCGCACATGCGTCCCCGGCATCAACTTGCATTCCTGGCCACCCAGACGCATGGTGCCGCCGAGATCGCCGCCCGCGTTGCGTTTTTCCTTGCTACCTTCCGAGGTGGTCCATTCGGTGATCATGGCGATCACCGGGTGCGGCGTTTTGGGATTGAATTCGGTGCTGTGGGCGCCCTTGAGGCCCGCGACATTACGCGCATACTCGATCACGGCGACCTGCATGCCGAGGCAAATACCGAGATAGGGAATACCTTTGGTGCGCGCATAGTGGGCGGCCTTGATTTTTCCTTCGATCCCACGCTCGCCAAAACCGCCCGGCACCAGGATCGCGTCCACGTCATCGAGCTGGGCCGTGCCCTGGCTGTCGATCAGTTCGGAATCCACGTACCGGATATTGACGCAGGTGTGCGTATGCAGGCCGGCATGTTTCAGGGCTTCGGACAGGGACTTGTAGGATTCCGTGAGATGCACGTATTTGCCGACCATGGCGACCGTGATGGTATCGGTCGGATGTTCCATGGCATGCACCACCTTGTCCCATTCGGCGAGATTGGCCTTGCGTGCATTGAGATGCAGTTTCTCCACCACGATCTCGTCCAGGCCCTGCTCGTGCAGCAGCCGCGGAATCTTGTAGATATTGTCCACGTCGATGGCGGAAATGACCGCGCGCGTGGGGACGTTGGTGAACAGCGCGATCTTGCGGCGGTCGTCCTCAGGCAACGGGCGTTCCGCGCGGCACAGCAGGATGTCCGGCTGAATGCCAAGCGACAGCAGTTCCTTGACCGAGTGCTGGGTGGGCTTGGTCTTGAGTTCACCCGCCGCCGCGATGTACGGCACCAGCGTCAGGTGCAGATACACGACATTACTCTGCCCCTGCTCCACGCCCATCTGGCGGATCGCCTCGAGAAACGGTTGCGATTCGATGTCACCCACCGTTCCGCCGATTTCGACCAGGGCCACGTCGGCATCGCCCGCGCCCAGTTGGATGCAGCGTTTGATCTCGTCCGTGATGTGGGGGATAACCTGCACGGTCGCGCCCAGATAATCGCCGCGGCGCTCCTTGCGGATGACGTTCTCGTAAATCTTGCCGGTGGTGAAGTTATTGCGCTTCGTCATCGTGGTGCGCACGAAACGCTCGTAGTGCCCGAGATCGAGATCGGTCTCGGCGCCGTCCTGCGTAACGTACACTTCGCCGTGCTGATACGGGCTCATGGTGCCCGGATCGACGTTAATATAGGGGTCCAGCTTGAGGAGGGTGACCTTGAGGCCGCGCGCTTCGAGGATGGTGCCCAGCGAGGCGGAGGCGATTCCTTTGCCCAAGGAGGACACCACACCGCCGGTCACAAAAACAAATTTGGTCATTTCGGCCCGTTTAGCAGGAGTTGAATATCACCGCAGAACGGAAACACAAGCTACCAGATGGCAACGGTTTTCACAACCGTTTTGTGTCGTGTGCTGGAATTTAAGCATATGTCGAGCCGCCTGCGGCGGCGTGCACTGGTGGGTGGTTGACGCACGGGAATCCAATGTAGCGTGCGCTGCGCGCACGATTCAAAGGTTAATGGCGGGCGGCTCAACCAGGAATTAATTTACCAACTCAAATCGCAATTTCCACGCCGCCTCGTCCGCGCGCGCGGCGTACGGTTCGCACACCCAGCGATCGCCGATCGCCGCCAGTTCACCGTTGGCATAAACCAGCGGCAACCGCCGGCGCACCCAGGGAGGAACGCCGGCTTCCTGCAATAATTTTTTCAGCTTGTGATGATGCGCACGTCCCGGGAGCCGACAGGTTTCGCCGCCCTGGCGCCATCCGACGGTCAGTGGCGCTTTCCCGATACGTTCCTGCGACAGACCGTCCCCGCGCGTGGCGATGGCGCGCAACAGGCCCACGCCGGGAATCACCAGCGGTTCGGCCGGGTTCCATGACAAGCTCAACGCGGAATCCGTTTCCCGGCACGGCCTTAGCGCCGTGAGTTCATCGCGATACCGGCGCACCTCCGCCTCCGGCCAGCGGACCACGGCGTGCCGCGTGCGCGGCTCATGCTCTACCTGCGCCAGAATATGATCCAGATGCATCGCCGAAGGCGCCTGGAAGCCCTGCCGGCGCAACCAGTAGCGGACAAGATTGCGCTGACGCGGCGGAGGAAGCCGGCGCAGCGCCGTCACCGACAGCGTCGAGGGATCTTCGGCACGACAGGCTTGCCAGTCGGCTTCCGCCACGGCATCGAGCAGCCCGGCTGCCTCGGCTGACAGCGCCGCGGCGCGCGCGATCTGCCGCGCGGCCCCGGGCCAGCGCGCGTCCAGCAACGGGAATACCTGATGCCGCAGATAATTGCGCGCAAACCGTGAATCACAATTGCTGGCATCGTCCACCCATTGCAGTTTTTCCCGCTCCGCATAGTCCGCGAGCTGGGCCCGGGTGAAACCCAGCAGCGGGCGCGCGAGCCGGCCGGCGGAAAATGGCGCGATTTCCGGCATGGCGGCCAATCCGTGGGTGCCGGAACCGCGCAGCAGCTGCAGCAGCACGGTTTCGGCCTGATCGTCGACATGCTGCGCCGTGAGCAGGACTTCCCCCGCGCCCACGTGGCGCGCGAGACAGGCATAGCGCGCCTGCCGCGCCGCCGCTTCCAGCCCATGCTCGTGGATTTCCGTGGTCGTAATAAGGATGCGCTCAACCGCGCACGGAACGTTCAAACCTTCGCAGAATTTTTCAGCATGAAGCGCCCACCCGGCCGAAGCCGGCTGCAGGCCATGATCCACGTGCACGGCGCCGAGGCGCAGCGGCATCTCGCCGCGCAGGACGCTCAGGGCATGCAGCAAAACAGTGGAATCCAGACCGCCGCTGAAGGCGATTTTTAACGGCGTTTCCGGGGAGAGGCCGAGACGGTGCAGGACATCCGCCAGTGCCGAGGGATAAAACACGTTATAGAACCTCTGATTAATTCCGTTCGCCCTGAGCTTGTCGAAGGGCGATTGGCGTAGCTTGTTGATTCCACGGTTTCCTCCGTTCATGGTTCGACAAGCTCACCACGAACGGAGAAATTAATCAGGGCTTCGTTTTCAATGCTCTTCAAACTCGCCGTAATGCATCAGGCGGTCGTAGCGCTGTTCGAGCAGGCGCTCGAGCGGAACGGCGCCGACCTTGTTCAGGGTGGAGATGAGTACGGACTTGAGCGTCTTGGCAATCGCATCCATGTCGCGATGTGCCCCGCCCAGGGGCTCCGGTACGATCTCGTCCACGAGGCCCTGCCGGTTCAGGCTTTCGGCGGTGATGCCCATGGCCTGCGCCGCTTCCGAGGCCTTGTCGGCGGAGCGCCACAGAATGGAGGCGCAGCCTTCGGGAGAAATGACGGAATAGGTGGAATACTGCAACATCAGTAACCGATCGCATACGCCGATGGCAAGCGCTCCGCCGGAACCGCCCTCGCCGATCACGACACTGACGATTGGCGTTTTGAGCCGTGCCATTTCATAGAGATTACGGGCGATGGCCTCGCTCTGGCCGCGTTCTTCCGCGCCCACGCCCGGATAGGCGCCAGGGGTGTCGATCAGTGTAATAAGCGGAATCCGGAAACGTTCGGCAAGATGCATCAGGCGCAAGGCCTTGCGATAGCCTTCCGGGCGCGGCATGCCGAAGTTACGCCGCACCTTGTCGCGCGTGTCACGCCCCTTCTGGTGCCCGATGATGACTACGGGCCGGCCATCCAGTCGCGCCACGCCGCCGACAATCGCCGGGTCGTCGGCGAACGCACGGTCGCCGTGCAGTTCCTCGAAATCGGTGAAGGCGCGCGCAATGTAATCCAGCGTATACGGACGCAGCGGATGACGCGCGAGCTGCGAGATCTGCCACGGCGTCAGCGAATGAAAAATGGATTCGGTCAGCTTGCGGCTTTTGGCGCTGAGCTTGTTGATCTCGTCGTTGATATTGATCGCCGCGCCCTTGTCGGCAAAGCGCAGCGCCTCGATCTTGGCCTCCAGATCGGCGATGGACTGTTCGAAATCGAGATAGTTCTGATTCATGTGTCAATTATTTATAGTATTTCTCACCGCAAAGACGCAAAGAGCGCAAAGGTTTCCCCTGATAAATTCTCATTTTTTTCTTTGCGTACTTTGCGTCTTTGCGGTGAATAATCATTAATCAGAGGTTCCTTAACGGTAAATAAGATGCACGTTGCGCTCGCCGGCGAGGCGCGACAGGCGTTCCAGCAGCGTGTTGGTCGGACTGAT
>JBBTKS010000214.1:0-10071 GCA_038058885.1 Pseudomonadota bacterium | reverse complement strand
CGCGGTTCCCGAGCAGCAGATCGCTCAGGCCGCGGGTGAAACTGCGCTGAGTGGCGGCGAGTTTCTCGCGCAGGCGGCCGAAGAGGCCGGCGGACCGGGTGGTTTCGGTCTGCTTCGGATGACGGAATTCTTTCAAAAGGATAGTCCCGGGGAATTTTTTTCGGCATCGATGCTCTAAGCTGTGGCACAATAGTATATAAAGAATCATCACCACGGAAACCCCATGTTCGATAATAAATTCTCGTGGCTCCTGCTTCTGAGCCTGTGGCTCCCGGCCTGCAGCCAGACGCAGGAAACCACGCTGGCCAACGGCTTGCGCGTCATCGTCAAGCAGGATCACCGCTCGCCGGTGGTGGTATCGCAAATCTGGTACCGGGTGGGCAGCCAGGACGAGCCCGAGGGCATCACCGGTATCTCGCACGTGCTCGAGCACATGATGTTCAAGGGCACGGCCAGGCACGGACCCAATGAGTTCTCGCGCATCATCGCCGAAAACGGCGGACGCGAGAACGCCTTCACCAGTTCCGACTACACCGCCTATTTCCAGCAGCTGGAAAAATCGCGCCTGCCGATTTCCTTCGAACTCGAAGCCGACCGCCTGCAGAATCTGACGCTGGCCGACGAGGATTTTCGCAAGGAGATCAAGGTGGTGATGGAAGAGCGCCGCTGGCGCACCGAGGACCAGCCCGAGGCGATCGTTCAGGAAAAATTCATGACCACCGCCTTTCAGGCTCATCCCTACCGGCATCCGGTGATCGGCTGGATGGCCGACCTGGAGTCCATGACAGCCAAGGAGCTGCGTGATTGGTATGGACGCTGGTACGCCCCGGCCAACGCGATCCTCGTGGTGGTCGGCGACGTGGAACCGAAAGAGGTTATCGCGCAGGCGCAGAAATATTTCGGACAGATTTCGGCACGTTCCTTCGAGAAAGCCAAGGAAGTCGAGGAGCCCGAGCAGAAGAGTGAGCGGCGCCTGCGCGTCGCGGTTCCGGCGGAAGTGCCTTACCTCCTCATGGGCTATCACGTGCCGGTGCATGCCTCCGCGGGTCGTGGAGGCGATGTCGCCGAATGGGAGCCCTACGCGCTGAGCGTGTTGACCGGTGTCCTGGATGGCGGTCAGGCGGCGCGTTTCGAACGCGAACTGGTGCGCGAGAAAAAACTCGCCGCCAGCATCGGCACCGACTATTCGGCGGTCGCGCGCTCCCCCGGCCTGTTGATGATCGAAGCCACGCCGGCCAACGGCCATACCGTCGCGGAACTCGAGCAGGCCATCCGGGCGCAGATCGAGCGCATCAAGAAGGAGCCGGCCACCGACGAGGAATTGAAACGCGTCAAGGCGCAGGTGGTGGCGAGCAATGTCTTCAGCCGCGATTCGGTGTTCTATCAGGCAATGCAGATCGGGCGCCTGGCGGCGGCCGGGCTCGACTGGCGCATGATCGACGACTACCCGGACAAGCTCAAGGCCGTGACCGCGGAGCAGGTGCAGACAGTGGCGCGCAAGTATCTCGTGGACGCGCGCCTGACGGTGGCGGTGCTCGATCCGCAGCCGATCGGCAAGGGGCAGCGGCGCATGCCGCGGCCCCGGGGAGGCGGCGATGTTCGGTAATACTTTAGTGCGCGCGCAGCGCGAAACGGCTCGCCTCCCTCTCCCCCCGGGAGAGGGAATGAGGGTGAGGGCAAAAGGTCTTAGGACATGGCTGCTGGCGCTCTGTCTAATTGCATTTATTCCTCAGGTCGAGGCCGGCCCGAAAATCCATCACTGGACACTGGACAACGGCGCGCGCGTCTATTTCGTTGAAACCCACGAGTTGCCGATGCTGCAAATCCGGGCCGTGTTCGACGCCGGTGCGAGCCGCGATCCGGCCAACAGAGCCGGCCTCGCGCGCCTGACGAGCGCCATGCTCGATGAAGGCACGGGCGACCTGACCGCCGACGACATCGCCAGTCAGCTCGAGGGACTGGGCGCCGAGTTCGGTGCCGGCATCGACCGTGACATGGCGACCGTGGACCTGCGCAGCCTCTCGGACTCCGCGCTGCTCGATCCGGCGCTCGAACTGTTTTCCAAAATCCTGGCGGCACCGTCTTTTCCGGCGGCCAGTCTCGAACGCCAGCGTGCGCAGGCACTGGTGGCCTTGCAAAAGGACATGCAGTCGCCGGGTGCGATCGCCGATAAGGCGTTTTACCGCGAACTTTACGGCGATCACCCCTACGCTCATGACCCGCAGGGAGATGAATCCAGCCTCAAGACGATCACTCGCGAGAATTTGCTCGCCTATCACCGGAGTTATTATGTCGGGGCCAATGCCTGGCTCGTGATCGTCGGCGATGCGAGCAAGCGCCAGGCGCGCAAAATCGCCGAGCGTGTCGTCGGCCACCTGCCCGCGGGTCATGCGGCGCTTCCGATCCCCCTGGTGCGTGCGCTCTATGCCCCGCGGCAGAAGCAAGTGGCGTTTCCCGCCACCCAGACGCATATCATCCTGGGCCAGCCGGGGATGCGGCGCGGTGATCCGGATTATTTCCCGCTGTATGTCGGCAACTATATTCTCGGCGGCGGCGGACTGGTGTCACGCCTGTCGATGGAGGTGAGGGAGAAGCGCGGCCTGTCCTACAGCGTATACAGTTATTTTCTGCCGCTGCGCAAAGCGGGACCCTTGATCGTTGGATTGCAGACCAAAAACACGCAGCGCGATCAGGCGCTCAAGCTCGTCCGTCAGGTCATTTCGGATTTCGTCGCCAAGGGACCGACGGAGCAGGAGCTCGGCGCCGCGAAGAAGCACATCACCGGCAGTTTTCCGTTGCGGCTCGACAGCAACGGCAAGATCGCCGAGAACCTGGCGGTCATCGCCTTTTATGGACTGCCGCTGACTTATCTCGATGATTTCATTTCACGCATCGAGGCGGTGACGGCTGGACAGATCCGCAATGCCTTCCGGCAGCGCGTCCATCCCGACCAAATGGTGACGGTCATCGTCGGTGGCGGCCGCTGACCGCCGGCCCGCGCGCCGCCGCGCGGCCACGAAGACGGGATCGTCTTATCCAGGCAAGCTTCGCATTATCGGCGGGCGCTGGCGCGGCCGGCGCCTGAGCGTTCCCGAGGCGGAGGGATTGCGGCCCACCCCCGACCGCGTGCGCGAGACGCTTTTCAACTGGTTGCAGCCCTATATCGCCGGTGCGAGCTGTCTCGACCTTTTCGCCGGTACCGGCGCCTTGTGCCTGGAAGCGTTGTCGCGCGGCGCCGGACAGGTGGTCATGGTGGAAAAGGACGCGTACGTGGTGGAATGCCTGCGTCAACATGTGGCAACCCTGCAAGCGCTCAACGCCGATGTGGTGCAGGCGGATGCGGTCGATTTTCTGCGCCAGACGCCGCAGCCGTTTGACATCGTTTTCCTGGACCCGCCCTTCAAGAGCGATCTCATCGCGCGTTGCGCGGAGCTGGTGGAAGCGAACGGCTGGATCAAGCGCGGCGGGCTTGTCTACGTCGAGGCGCCCAGTCAGGTCGATGTGTTACCCTTGCCGGCGACATGGGAATTGATCCGCAGCAAGAAAGCCGGGCAGGTGGGATATCATCTGGCGCAAAAAACCGGATGAGAAAGAGGCCATATTGATTTTCGTCAAGGGGAAAGCTATGTGCAGTGATATGCTTTGCTTGGTTTCGAGAGCTTGAATGAAAGTCATCGCGCTGTATCCCGGCACGTTCGACCCGATCACCAACGGCCACACGGATCTGGTGCGCCGCGCGGCGCGCCTGTTCGACGAGGTGATCGTCGCCGTGGCGGCCAATCCGCAAAAACAGCCATTGTTCAACCTGTCGGAACGCGTGGAACTGGCGCGCACGGTGCTGGCGGATATCAAAGGCGTGAAGGTCACCGGCTTTGACAATCTGCTGATCGATTGCGTGCGTCAGCATGGCGGCAATGTGATTCTGCGCGGGTTGCGGGCGGCCTCGGATTTCGAATACGAGTTCCAGCTCGCCGGCATGAACCGGCGACTCGCGCCGGAAGTGGAAACGGTGTTCATGACGCCCTCGGAGCAGGAGATGTTCATCTCCGCTTCGCTGGTGAAGGAAATTGCGCTGCTCGGCGGGAATGTCTCGGACTTCGTGGACGCGCGCGTGGCGGCTGCGATGGCGGCGAAAATACGTTAAGATGTAAATGCTTTAACCGGATTTTTTTAAGGGTATTTTTATGTCTTTGGTGATTACCGACGAATGCATCAACTGCGATGTTTGTGAGCCGGAGTGCCCGAACGGGGCGATTTCCATGGGCGAGGAGATCTACCAGATCAACCCCGATCTTTGCACCGAATGCGTCGGCCACTTCGAAACCTCCCAGTGCGTGGATGTCTGTCCGGTGGACTGCATTATCCTCGATACGAACCATCCGGAGTCCAAAGAGGAATTGCAGCAGAAATATCAGGAGCTGATCCGAAAATCGGCCTGATTCCGGTTTTCTGTTTCGACAAGGCGGCTTCGGCCGCCTTTTTGTTTTGGTATGGGAGTCGAATCGCCTACGGCGATGATGAAAAGCTACTTGTGGGTGGCTGATCCACGGGAACCCAATGTAGCGTGCGCTGCGCGCACGATTCAAAAGCAAATTGCGGGTGGCCCCGCCCCTGCACCCTGGGTCGGGGGCGGAGCATCCCAGATTCAAATCACGCGGCCGAAAGCCGCTCGACATAAACGAAAGCGAAACTCCTAATAGTTTTTCGTCTTTCAGTTTAATATTTGCCTGGCATGTTTCATCTACTGCGTGTTCTGTTATTTCTGATCGCGTTTCTGCCGCTCACGAGTTGGGCGGCGGAAACGCGCCCAGCATCCGCCGGCATAGCCAGCGCGCATCCATTGGCCACGCAGGCAGGCCACGAAGTCCTCGCGCGTGGCGGCAATGCCTTTGACGCGGCGGTCGCCGTGGCGGCCGCGCTGGCCGTCGTCGAGCCCTACAATTCCGGTCTGGGAGGCGGCGGTTTTTTTCTGCTGCATCGGGAGCGTGACGGCGTCGAGATCATGATCGATGCGCGCGAACGCGCGCCGCTGGCCGCGACCCGGGACATGTATCTCAACCGTGAGGGTCGGCCCGTCCCCGGCCTGTCCATCGACGGCGCGCTGGCGGCCGGCATCCCCGGCAATCCCGCCGGACTGGCACACCTCGCCGAAAAATACGGCAAGCTCCCGTTGAAGCAAAGTCTTGCGCCCGCCATCCGGCTTGCGCGCGACGGATTTCCCGTGACTTTGCAATACGGCAAGATGACCTTGCGCCAGCATGACCGGCTGGAAAATTTTCCGGAAACGGCGCGCGTATTTTTCCACAACGGCTTTATCTATGGCACGGGAGAAAAGCTGCGTCAGCCGGATCTCGCACGCACTCTCGATCGCCTTGCCGCCAAAGGCCGCGAGGGATTTTACGGCGGCGATATCGCCAGACGCCTGGTGGACGGCGTACGCGCCGCCGGCGGCATCTGGAGCATGAAGGACCTGGCCGACTACCGCGTGATCGAGCGCGAGCCGGTGCGTGGGGTCTATCGTAACGTTCGCGTTACGTCGGCGCCGCTGCCTTCCTCGGGTGGCATTGTCCTGCTGGAGATGTTGAATATCTTGCAGGGGTTCGATCTGGACTCGATGGACAAGCCGCGGCGCGATCAAACCATCATCGAGGCGATGCGTCTCGCCTACCGCGACCGGGCGCGCTATCTCGGCGACCCGGATTTCGTGCGCGTGGATGTTCCACGCCTGATTGATCCGGCTTACGCGGCAAAACTTCGCGTAGAGATGCGCGAAATGAAGCTAGCCCCGGCCGCGACGCCCGCCAAGGCTGTGGGCGAGGGCGAGGGCGCCAACACCACGCACTTTTCCGTGATCGATCGCGATGGCAACCGCGTGGCGGCCACTTTGAGTCTCAACACTCCCTTCGGTTCCGGTTTCATGCCGCCCGGCACCGGTGTCGTGCTCAATAACGAAATGGATGATTTCGCGGTCAAACCGGACGTGCCCAACAACTACGGCCTCGTGGGGTCCGATGCCAACGCCATCGCGCCCGGCAAGCGTCCGCTGTCCAGCATGACCCCGACGTTTCTGGAGAATGACGACGCGGTGGTGGTGCTGGGCACGCCCGGCGGCAGCCGCATCATCAGCATGGTGTTGCTGGCGACGCTTGAATTCGCTCACGGGCACGATGGCCCCATGGAATGGGTCAGCCTGCCGCGCTTTCATCACCAGTATCAGCCCGATATCGTGGCGCACGAGCCGCGCGCCTTCGACGATGCGGAGACGCGGATATTGGAACAGCGCGGCTATCGGCTCGAAACCGTGCGCGGCGGTTATGGCAACATGCAACTGGTAACGTGGTACAAGAAAACCGGGCGAGTGGAAGCGGCGTCGGATCCGCGCGGCGAGGGACGTGGTCTGGTGCAGTAAGCCGGCGGCTAGCCGTCGAACTGGAAACCTTTTTCCCCGGAACAGTCGCAGGCAGACATCCACCGTCTGCGGGTCATAAAGGAGGAATCAGGCCGATTGGTCCGCGGCCGCGGACTTGTCCTGGTCGAAACTGAGGACTTTCATGACCGCTTCGACGCGGCTTTCCAGATTACGTTCCTGTTCGCGGATGCCGTCGCGGATCTGTTCGAGTTCGTTTACGCGTTCCTCCAGCGTGTCGCTCGCCTGATGAATGCGCTTGATGGACTCCAGACGCCGGCGCAGTTGTACCTGATGCTCGCGTACCTGGGATTCCATCGGCGACATGATGGTTTTGAGCCAGTTGTCGGCGTCGCGGTTGGCCATCTTGTAGATGGCGCGGATCTTGGCCACGGAGGACTCGAAGAATTTGCGCGTGAGCGCCCGCTGCTCCGTGAAGACGAGCGACACGCCCTTCATGTACTGGTCGTGCTTGTCCTGGAGCCGCTTGATCTCGCGCAGATACCGCGTGACCGAAAAACCGCTTGGCTTGATGTCCGAGAGCCCGTGTTCTTCCTGGAATTTCTTGTACACGCCCTCCATCATCGCCTTGATTTCCTGGGCCTGCCTGGCGGCCTCTTCCATGGTGGCAAGCGCGTGCTTGAAGAAGTTATCCATGCAGGTCTTCAGCCCCGCCGTGGTCATGCTGGTTTCCATGTCCTTCTTGGTGTGGGCGATCTGGTTGTCCAGGTTTTTCAGGTTCAGGTGCGTGTACAGCACGTTGGTCTGCTGCGAGAAGATGCTGCGCGTGGCCTGGAAACGTTGCAGGCTTTTCTCGAAGACTTCTTTGTCCGCCTTGACCTTCTTCATCATGTGCTCGATGACGTCCATGTTCTTGCCGGACAGGCCGCCGAGTTCGTCCATGTGTTCATAGGCGTTTTTCAGGCGTTGCGTGATGATCAGGCGCATGGCCTTGATGACGTCTTCCATGTCGCCGCTGATATTGTCGCGCACGATTTCGCGCTTGGCCGGGACGATCTCGTTGCCCAGCGCCTCTTCCAGCGCCAGGATGCGGGAGCGCTCGAGGATCTTGTTGTCCTTCCGTACTTTTCCGAGCAACGCTTTCTGCGCCGAAACCGGAAAAATATTGTGCTCGGGAATGGCCAGATGCTTCGCCGTGTCGCGGATCTGGCGGTCTATCTCGCGGTTGACTTCTTCGGCATTGCGCAGTTCGTCCCACAAACCATCGATCTTGTTGAGCACCACGAGCCGGCCCTTGTTCGGACTGTCCTTGCGCACGCCGATATGATCGTGCCAGACGTCGATATCCGATTTCGTCACGCCGGCGTCCGCCGCGAGGATGAACAGCACCGCGTGCGCGGAGGGCAGCATGTTGAGCGTCAATTCCGGTTCGGCGCCGAGCGCATTGAGGCCCGGGGTGTCGAGAATCACCAGCCCCTGCTCCAGCAGCGGATGCGGAATGTTGATGATCGCATGGCGCCACATCGGGATTTCCACCAGGCCGTCCTCGGCGACGCGCATGCCGTTCTGGGATTCTTCCTCGGCGATATGGAATCCCATGGTTTGGGCCTCCTCGCGCGCGACGTGCTTGACCTCGGTGATGTGCTGCAGCATCTGGATCATGGCGTCCGGCGACTGCGTATCCAGCGGCAGGGTCTGCCATTCCTCGGGGAAGCCGCGGAACTCGGTGATGGTCGTGCCGCTCTTGCGGGTTTCGATAGGCAACAGGCGCAGCGATGGCTTGCTTCCCGGCTCGTACTGGACTTCGGTCGGGCACATGGTGGTGCGTCCGGCGCTCGATGGCAGGATGCGTTGCCCGAAGTTGGCGAAGAAGATGGCGTTGATCAGTTCGGATTTGCCGCGCGAGAACTCGGCGACAAAGGCGACGTACAGTTTGTCGTCGCGCAGCGTCGAGAGCACATGTTCGAGGCGCTGATCGACCTGGGTGTCGCTCAACTCCTGCTGTTGCAGCCAGGACTTGAGTTCGGTGACACCCGCGGCGAGCGTGGTGCGCCATTCGCTGTAAGCTTCGAAATACTGCTCGAGGTTCTGATTCTTGGCGGCGGGTTGCATCTTAAGAAATATAGTTTCCCTTCAGGAAAACTCCTCCCTGTGAGCCAGCTTTTTTGCACTAATTTTTGCTTGAATTGGAGACCCTGAAGCAAAACCCATGTGCGATCAACGGCTTCGATAAGTTACATCCGTTGATACCTTTAAGTCTAGCTTAGTGCTGGCATTTTGGGCAGTAAAACGCGCTCCGCTGACCCAGACGCCGGGCACGGACGGAGGTGCGGCAAGTCCGGCAGGGCTCAGCTTCACGCCCGTAGACGTTAAGGGAAAGCTGGAAATAGCCGGGTCGGCCGTCGCTATCGCGGAAGTCGCGCAGGGTGGTGCCGCCGGCGCGCAGTGCACGTTCCAGTGTTTCGCGGATTGTCCTGGCCAGCAGGCGACACTGAACCCGGGTAATTTTTCCAGCCTGACGTGTGGGGCGAATGCCGGCCGCGAACAAGGCTTCATTCGCGTAAATGTTGCCGATGCCGGCGACGAGTCGGCTGTCGAGCAGAGTGTCGCGAATGTTGCGGCGGCGCCCGCGCAGTTTTTCATGCAGATAATCGCCGCTAAAATCCGGCGACAGCGGTTCCGGCCCGAGGTCCTTGAGCAGTTTGTGGCGCAGCGCATCGTCGCGGGTCCACAGCAGCGCGCCGAAGCGGCGCGGGTCGCGCAGCCGCAGGCAGTCGCCGCTGTCGAGCACAATGTCCACGTGATCGTATTTGTCCGCCGGAAGCGTGCTGGCGACCACGCGCAGACTCCCGGACATGCCGAGATGCAGGATCGCCGTGCCCGCGGCGGTGGCGAGCAGCAGGTATTTTCCGCGCCGCGTGACGGATTCGATGGTTTGTCCGGCCAATTCCTTTTCGAGTTTCGCCGGCACGCGCCAGCGCAGCCGCGGGTTGCGCACGATGAGGCGCGTGACGGTTCGGCCGAGCACGTGCGGCTCGATGCCGCGACGCGTGGTTTCGACTTCGGGAAGTTCGGGCATGGACGGTCACAAAATATTTGTCGAGCCGCCTAGGTGGCAGCTACGGGTTCATTGGCGGGTTTACTGACCAACCAGGTTTAGCAGCCGCTTGCCGGCCTCTTCAGTGAAATGGTACTCCAGGTTCTCATCCGGCCGGTAGAGAACGAAATCCGGTTTGTAGGCAAGGATGCCGAGGCGGATTTTTTCGATCTTGCCGTCTCGCACGCAGGCGATCTCGATATGATCAACCGACTCCTTGCCGGAGAATTTGTCCACGCCGAGTGCGCTGGCATTTTGCCACTCCGACGCGAAATCGTTGATCCGGTCCGAGGTCAGTTTCCTGTCCGCCGGCTGCCGCCGCCAGACGCCGTCTTTCAGGATGAGCATAAAGCCGGGCAGCCTGAGCGAAGTGAGTTTGCGGTCCGCTTCGAACAGGCGGCTGTCGATAAAATTGGTATAAGGATAAGTCGCGGCGGAGAGATGATAGCCGGGGATCAGCGCCACCTCGTTATTGTGCAGAACGTAAATCTGGTTCTTGAGCGGATGCAGCGCGCCAAAGACGATTTCCTCGTTTTCCAGCCACACGCGTGCCGACGGTTTCTCGAGGCCGTACGGAGGGAGCTCTGCGGTAACGGCTGGAAAGCGT
>JBBTKS010000213.1:0-3134 GCA_038058885.1 Pseudomonadota bacterium | reverse complement strand
TCCTTCCTGAAGCAGGAAGGGGTGAAGGTTGAAGGCAAGGTTCCACACGGTCGGGCGGATGCGATGATCGTCCAGACCGCGGTCGAAAAAAACGCCGATTTGATCATTGTGGGCAGTCGTGGACGCACGGGCCTGGAGCGGGTTCTGCTGGGCAACACCTCCGAGCGCGTTATCGACGAGGCTCGTTGTGCCGTGCTTGTGGTCAAGTCGGCATGAGAAAAAAATTCAGATGATCTGCCATGGGCTGTATTATCGCAGCCCGTAGAGAGTGTCGGACTGCCTGCCCCCCATGTTCCATAGAAAAAAATAAGGCATGATCGTGAAATCGCGCCATCCTGCCCGCCTGCACCGGTTCCTGCCCTTCCTGGGCTGGATGGGCGAATTACGCGACGGCAAAATCCTGCGTGCCGATATCATCGCCGGGATCACCGTAGCGCTGGTGCTGGTCCCGCAGTCCATGGCCTACGCCCAGCTTGCCGGCCTGCCCGCCTACTATGGCCTGTACGCCGCGTTCCTGCCGCCGATGGTGGCGGCGCTGTTCGGCTCCTCGCGTCAACTCGCGACCGGACCGGTGGCGGTGGTCTCGCTGCTGACCGCCGCGGCACTCGAACCCATCGCGGCCAGCGGCAGCCCGGGTTACGTGGCTTATGCCATCACCCTGTCGCTGATCGTCGGCCTGTTTCAGCTCGGCCTCGGGCTGCTGCGGCTCGGTGTGGTGGTGAACTTCCTGTCGCATCCGGTGATTATCGGCTTCACCAACGCCGCCGCGATCATCATCGCCACCTCGCAGCTCGACAAGATCTTCGGCGTGCGCGCCGACAAGGCCGAGCACCATTATCAAACCGTGTGGAACACCATTGCCGCTGTCCCCGCGCAGATCCACTGGCCTACGTTCTTCATTGCCGTGGGCGCCTTCGCCATCATGATCCTGCTGCGGCGCATCAATCCGCGCATTCCCAACGTGCTCATCGCCGTGGCTATCACCACAACGCTTTCCTGGCTGATCCACTTCGAGCATCTGGAGACGGTGACGCTCAGCCAGATCGGGAACAAGTCCGTGCAGGAAGTGGTGCGCGATGAGCTCACCCTTAAGCGCGAGATTCCGGAACTCGACAAGGCGATTGCCGATGCGGAAAAGACCTACCAGGAGGCGCATAAACAGTTTGGCACCGACGACTCGCGAACCCTGCTCGCCCAGCACCAGTTTGACACCCTCAAGCTGAAGCGCGAACGTCGCAGCAAGACCGTCAAAGCCGACATCGAGGAAATCAAAAAGACGCGTTTCGACCATGTCGCGGGGCCGGATGGCGCCACGGGCAAGTTCTACCTGCATGGCCACGTGCCGGAAGGCGCCGAAAGCGATGGGCGTCTGTGGCGTATACGCAGCGTGGACGGCGAGAAACTCGTCATGAACGGCGGCGGCAACGTGGTCGCCAACGTTCCCAAGGGCCTGCCGTCCCTGGCGCTGCCGAAGTTTGACATCGGCGTGATGTTGCAGCTGCTCTCCGCGGGAATCACCATCTCGCTCATCGGCTTCATGGAAGCGATATCGATCGCCAAGGCCATGGCCACCCGTACCCGCCAGAAACTCGACGCCAACCAGGAGCTGGTCGGCCAGGGCCTCGGCAATATCGTCGGCAGCCTGTCGCTGAGCTATCCCACTTCGGGCTCGTTCTCGCGCTCGGCGGTGAACATCAGCGCCGGCGCGATCACCGGTTTCGCATCCGTGGTGACCAGCGTGATCGTGGTGGTGACGCTGCTGTGGCTAACGCCGCTGCTCTACCATCTGCCGCAAGCCACGCTCGCGGCCGTGATCATGATGGCGGTCGTGGGCCTGATCAACGTCAGCGCGGTAAAGCACGCCTGGCAGGCCAACAAACAGGATGGCATCGTGGCCGTCGTCAGCTTCGTGCTGACGCTGGCCTTCGCCCCGCACCTGGACAAGGGCATTCTCATCGGCGCCGGCCTGGCCCTGATCATGTATCTTTACCGGACCATGCAGCCGCGCATCGCGGTGCTGGCGCGCCACGCCGACGGCACGCTGCGCGACGCCGAGGTGTTCGGCCTGAAGGCCTGCGAGAACATAGCGGTCATCCGCTTCGACGGCTCGTTGTACTTCGCCAACACCAGCTACTTCGAGGACAGGGTTCAGGAGCGCATCGCCGCCAAACCCGACCTGAAACACGTGATCGTCATCGGTGAGGGCATCAACCAGATCGATGCCACCGGCGAGGAAATGCTGTCGCACCTCGCGGAACGCCTCGACAAGGCTGGCATTCAGTTGCTGTTTACCGGTCTGAAGAAACAGGTTCTGGATGTTTTCATGCGCACCGGGCTGTATGAGCGGCTGGGGCCCCAGCGCTTCTTCCGCACCGAAGATCAGGCGCTGGATCACGTCTGGAAGGCGCTTGGCAACAATCACGAAGTGGATTGTCCGCTCAATATCGTGTGCCCGGTGATGCCGCAAAAATAATCACGAATAGCCCTTACCCGGCGCCGGATTCGTGCCGGGGCGCAATGAATTACGCCCCGGCAAAACCTGAAAAGGTCGTGGATCGACTTTTCCAGCATTCTGCTAGAATCCTTGTTCTGCATAGCGATGAGGCACGCGGTCCTTGACTGAAATTTCTCTCGGCGTTCTGATCGGCGCGCTGGTCTTTCTGGTTTTTCTCTCCGCCTTCTTCTCGGCCGCCGAGATCGCGATGGTGAGCCTCAACCGCCACCGGTTGCGGCATCTCGCCGCCTCGGGCCACCGCGGCGCGCGTCTTGCGCAACACCTGCTGGCCCGTCCCGATCGCCTCATCGGCGTGATCCTGCTCGGCAGCAACTCGGTCAACGCGCTGTTCTCCGCGCTGACCACCTTCACGGTCATCCACTTGTGGGGCGAGGAGGAAGGCGCAATCGGTATCGCGACCGTCATCATCACCCTCGTGATCCTGATCCTCACCGACCTCGCGCCCAAAACGCTGGCGGCTCTGCACCCGGAGCGTATCGCCTTCCCGAGCGCCTACGTGCTGCGCCCGATGCTGTGGATCATCTACCCGGTGGTGTGGGTCATCAACGGCATGGCCAACGGACTGCTGCGCCTCGTCGGCGTGCTCGTGCAGGCCCGGTCCGCCGGTCCCGGCAGCCCC
>JBBTKS010000212.1:0-2657 GCA_038058885.1 Pseudomonadota bacterium | reverse complement strand
TCCTGATGAACAACATCACGGCCGGTCCCTGGGTCATGCTGTTCGGGGCCGCGATCATCGTGTACATGATGTTCCGCTGGTTCGGTCAGGTGATCGGCGAGAGCGAAAGCGGCACCTATAACGAGCAGGTGGACCGCTCCTTCCGCTGGGGCATGGCTTGGTTCATCTTCTCCGAGGTCATGTTCTTCGCCGCCTTCTTCGGCGCGCTGTTCTATGTGCGCCAGTTCGCGGTGCAGTGGCTCGGCGCCGACGATCTGCTGTGGCCCGGTTTTGACGCCACCTGGCCGAGCGCGGGTCCGAAAGGACCGGTGCCGGTCGCCCCGGACATGGTTCCCGGCCTGAACCAGTTCTCGCCCATGGGTGCCTGGGGCATTCCCGCCATCAACACCCTGATCCTGCTGTCCTCGGGCGCCACCGTCACCTGGGCGCACTGGGGCCTGCTCAAGGGCAATCGCGCGCAGCTCATCAGCGGCCTGTTTCTGACCGTGGCGCTGGGCATCACCTTCATCGCGCTGCAAGCGTTTGAATATATGCATGCCTATACGGAGCTGGGCCTGACGCTCAAGACCGGCGTTTACGGCGCCACCTTCTTCATGCTCACCGGCTTCCACGGATTCCACGTGACCATGGGCACCATCATGCTGATCGTGATTCTGGCGCGCTCGATCGCCGGTCATTTCCGCCCGGACCACCACTTCGGCTTCGAAGCCGTTGCCTGGTATTGGCACTTCGTGGACGTGGTATGGCTCGGCCTGTTCATCTTCGTGTACTGGTTCTGATACCGGATTCCGGCCGGTAGAATAAAAAAGGCGCTGCCGGATGGCAGCGCCTTTTTGCTTTTGACCGTGACCCGGTGTTATCGAAACAGGCCCAATCCCTGGCGCGGAATGACGCCGAAATAGAAACCGGCCATCAGCAGCACGAACAGCGTGATCGACAGACCGATGCGCCAGGTCAGCGCCCGGGCCGTGCGGTTTCCGCGCCCCTTGTCCTTGAACAGGAAAACCAGGGCGGAGAACAGGCTGGCCAGAACGAGCACCAGCATGACGATGACCACGATCTTGATGAACATGCAGAATCCCGGGGAAATGACGGAAGCGGCATTATAATGTATGCAGTCATGAATTTCCCCGACGATTTCCTTGCGCCATGAGCCTCCCGCGGCAATTCCGGCCGGGGCTGGTCCCGAGCCTGACCGTGGCGGTGCTGTTGCCGCTGTTTCTGACCATGGGCTACTGGCAGTTGCAGCGCGCGGAGGAGAAACGCGAGTTGCAGGCGGAATACGACGCGCGCGCCACCGGCCCGACGATCAAGGTCGAGGCGCGCGTGCAGCGCCCCGAGGAGTTGCAATTCTACCGGGTCATCGCCCGGGGTTATTACGAAACCGGATATCAGGTGCTCGTCGACAATCGCGTGCATCAGGGCCAGGCCGGCTATGAGGTGATCACGCCGCTGCGACTGCCGGACAGCGACGTGCGCTTGCTGGTCAATCGCGGCTGGGTTCCGCTGGGCGCGGATCGCCGCCACCTGCCGGCGATCGAACCGCCCGGGGGCCTGCAGGAAATCGTCGGCGTGGCCACCGTGCCGTCGGAGAAGAATTTCATGCTCGCCAAGCCCGAACCGCTCGACCGCGGCTGGCAGCCGGTGTGGCAGAACATGGACATGGCGCGTTACCGCGCGGCGGTGCCGTTTCCGGTGCAGCCGGTGGTCGTGTTGCTGGACCCGGAAAGTTCCGCCGGCGGTTTTACCCGCGAGTGGAGCCGGCTCAATGCCGGCATCGCGGTGCACAAGGGTTACGCCTTCCAATGGTTCATGTTGGCCGTGGCATTGGTCGTCATTTATTTTTTCATGAGTCGCCGTCGTGATGGCGCGAAGCGGCAGGAGGAAGACAAGCCATGACCCCACCCGTCAATCCATCGGGCTCGCGCCGCAAGCTGTTATTGCTCGCCGCGCTGTTTGCCCTTCCCATGCTCGTCGCCTACGCGCTCTATTACAGCGGCTGGCGTCCGGAAGCCGTGCACCCGCATGGCGAACTGGTGCAGCCGGCGCGCCCGGTCGCGGATGCCGCGCTGGCGCTGCTCGACGGCAAGCCGATGCGCTTCAGCGAGCTGCGCGGCAAGTGGACGCTGGTGACGTTCAGCGCCGCGGAATGCCTCAGCCCCTGCGAGCGCAATCTCGTGAAGATGCGTCAGGTCATCGCGGCGCAGGGGAAAGAGGCCGAACGCGTTCAAAGCATGTTAATCGTGAAGGACGCCAGGACGCGCGACTGGCTGAATTATGCCATCAAGGATTATCCCGGCATGCGCATCGTCACCGGCGCGGCCGAGGCGGTCGCCGCGCTGGCGCGCGAGTTCACGCTGCCCGCGGGAAGCCCGCTCGACAATCTGAACCGGATTTACCTGGTGGACCCGCTCGGCAACCTGATGATGAGCTATCCGGCCGACGCCGATCCCACCGGCATGCGCAAGGATCTGGCGCGCCTGCTGCGGATATCGCAGATCGGCTGAGCGCGAAATCCCGGAAATACCGGGATCTTTCAGTGAAAATCCGCTGATTTTATAGGTTTCGCGGACTTGACCTTATCCATACCATGTTAGACAGTGATTGCGTAGAATACCGCGCCCAATGGAACCAATAAGCAAAACGCATTCGTCCAT
>JBBTKS010000211.1:0-25678 GCA_038058885.1 Pseudomonadota bacterium | reverse complement strand
CACGACAACCGGAATCACAATCCGGGACTCTAACCAGCTGAGCTACGCCCACCATAACTGATGATCAAGTCACCGGTTATTATACCCGCGAAGAATCTATATGCTCCACTCGGAAATGGCGCGCCCGGCAGGAATCGAACCTGCGACCCCCAGCTTAGAAGGCTGGTGCTCTATCCGTTGAGCTACGGGCGCCGGCGAAACGCCCGTCATTACATCCCAAGCGTACCCTGCGTGCAATTATCAAAATTGGTCGGGGTAGAGGGATTTGAACCCCCGACACCCTGCTCCCAAAGCAGGTGCGCTACCAGGCTGCGCTATACCCCGATCGGTGCATCACGCCAGGCGCCGGAGTCACCACATCCGTCTCCGGAAAGCCCCTGTTCTGGCTGGCCCGGGCGGCGCGAGGGCGGAACTATACGCACCACCCCCGGGACCGTCAATCTGACGTGGCCATGATTATAAGCTATAAATGCAGGCGCCGCGCTTGGCGCACCACCGGGGCGCATGCGATGATTCATCGGCGCATTGAGCGCGCCGGGCCTGAAAAAAGATGAGCGCACGCCTCCTCGACGGAAAGAAAATCGCACAAGAATTGCGCGCCCAGATCAAAGAACGGGTGGACCGCCGCCTGCGCGAAGGCCGACGTCCTCCGGGGCTCGCGGTCCTCAAGGTCGGCCACGAAGCCGCCTCCGAGGTTTACGTGCGCAACAAGCGCCAGGCCTGCGCCGAGGCCGGTTTCTGCTCCTTCGACTACGACCTGCCGATCGAGGCGACCCAGGAAAAGCTCCTGTCCCTCATCGATCAGATGAATGACCATCCCGACGTGGACGGGATCCTGGTACAGCTGCCGCTGCCGAAACAGATCGACCAGACCACCGTCATCGAACGCATCAGTCCTTCCAAGGACGTGGATGGATTTCATCCTTATAACATCGGCCGCCTCGCGCAGCGCATTCCGCTTCTGCGCCCCTGCACTCCCTACGGCATCATGCGCCTGCTCGAGGCCACCGGTGAATCCCTGGAAGGCAAGGAGGCCGTGGTCGTGGGCGCATCCAATATCGTGGGGCGCCCGATGTCGCTCGAACTATTGCTCGGCGGCTGCACCGTTACCATTTGCCACCGGTTCACGCGCAACCTGCCGGCGCATGTCGCGCGCGCCGACGTGCTCGTGGTCGCGGTGGGGAAGCCCGGCATGGTCAAGGGCGAATGGATCAAGCCCGGCGCCATCGTGATTGATGTCGGCATCAACCGGCTGCCGAACGGCAAGCTGACCGGCGACGTGGAATTCGCTGCCGCCCGGCAACGCGCCAGCTGGATTACGCCCGTGCCCGGCGGCGTGGGTCCGATGACCGTCGCCACATTGTTGCTGAACACGCTTGAGGCGGCAGAACTCCGGGAAGCGAAACAGTGATAATATCCCTCTATCTGTTCGTCATTGATCCGGAACCACCGCTGTGAACCCGCCTCATCACTCATCCGCCGCGAGCGCCTCATCGCGCAAGCTGGTGCAAATCGATACCGCCCGTCTTTACCGCGATAACATCGGCGCGGAAGGCATCACCACCGCGGAGCTGGACGAGCTTGCCCCGGAACTCAGACGAATCCACCAGACCGTGATGACGCAGTCGCGGGGCGGACTCGATGCTGAGTTTGCCTGTCTCGATCTGCATGCCACCATGCCCGATTCGCTGGCTTCCATCGAGACCATGGCGGCGGCGATACGACATTTTGAAGATGTCGTCGTCATCGGCATCGGCGGTTCCAGTCTCGGCGCCAAGGCCGTGCATCACGCCATGACGGCGGTGCGTCCGGACGCGTCCGCGCCCAGACTGCATTTTCTGGAAAACATCGATCCCTACCGTTTGCGTACCATCCTGCAAAACCGGATGGCCGAAAAAGTCGGGGTCATCTGCATCAGCAAGTCGGGCGGGACCGTCGAGACCGCCATCCAGTACCTGATCCTGCGCGAATGGCTCGAAAAGGAACTCGGCAAAGACAAGGCGCGCGCGCGCCAATGGCTCGTCACCGATCCTGCCAGCGGCTGGTTGCGCGAACTGGCCGGGCGCGAGGGCCTCCCGTCGCTGCCGGTGCCACCCAAGGTCGGCGGTCGTTTCTCCGTGCTCACCGCCGTGGGCCTGCTGCCGCTGGCCGTCGCCGGCGTGGACATCCGCACACTGCTCGCCGGCGCGGCGGACAACGCCGGGCGCTGCGCCACCGATGACGTCCGCGCCAACCCGGCGCTGGAAATCGCCGCCCTGTTCTATCTTCTTGACGTTAACAAGAACAAGCGCGTGTCGATCATGATGCCCTACGCCGATCCGCTGGAACTCATCGTGGACTGGTACCGGCAGTTGTGGGCCGAGTCGCTGGGCAAGCGCATGGAAACGCGGCCGGGCCGCCCACCCGCCGGCACGCTGCCGGTGCGCGCCATGGGCGCGGTGGACCAGCACAGCCAGTTGCAGATGTATCTCGAATCGCGCCTCGACAAAATATTCACCTTCCTCGCGCTCGATTCCTGGGATCAGGATTTTTCGATCCCGCTGCCGGAAGAAAACCGGAAATATTTTCCGTATCTGGCGGGGAAAAAGATGAGCCAGGTCCTCGAGGCCGAATTCCAGGCCACGCGCCAAGTCATCGCGGAGACCGGCCACCCCAATATGACACTGCGCCTGCCCGCGCTCAATGAACATGTGCTTGGCCAGCTGATCGATCTTTACCAACGCGCCACGGTGTACGCCGGCCTGCTCTACGGCATCAACCCGCTGGACCAGCCCGCCGTGGAAAAAGGCAAGCAACTTGCAATTAAGCTGCTCGGCGGTGGCCGCTCCGCGTAAATCCGCGCCCCGACGCGGCGCTCGCGTCAATGGGGGACTGAAGAGTCTGCTTCGTCGCCGGCGATCCGGACAGAGCAGCATCTCCAATGCATTGTGGTCCAAAACCCTGCGCACATCTCCCTATGCGCGCTCCCTGACCGAACCGGATCGGGAACGGTTGCGCGAACTCGCTAACCAGCTCTTGCGCGCAAAATCCTTCTCGGGAGCGGCGGGCCTCGTCGTGACGAACGCCATGCGCGCACGCATTGCGCTGCACGCCTGCCTGCCCATACTCAACCTCGGCCTCGATTACTACGCCGACTGGAGTTCGATCGTGATCTATCCCGGCGATTTCCGGGTGCACGATGAGTACATGGACGAGCACGGCGTCGTGCACCGCGAGATCATGGATCTCTGCGGCCAGTCCCTGTCCCACGGTCCGATGGTGCTTTCCTGGGAAGCCATGCGTGCGGAAGACAGGACGCCGGACGATCACGATCTCGTGATCCATGAATGCGCCCACAAGCTGGATGTGCTCAACGGTGACGCCAACGGCTTCCCGCCGCTGCACGCGGACATGGACGGGCGTGGATGGGCGCGTGATTTTCAGGCCGCTTACAATCGGTTCTGCGCAACATTGGAGACAGGTAATGACAATACCATCGACCCTTACGCCTCCGAAGACCCCGCGGAGTTTTTTGCCGTCGCGAGCGAGACCTTTTTCACCGCGCCCGGCCTGATAAACGATAAATTTCCGGCGGTGTACACACAGTTGCAGCGCTTCTACCGCCAGGATCCCAGCCAGCTCATGTCCCGGGAGCACTCATGATTCCCCTGCACGACGATAATCCCACCACGATACTACCGCTGGTGACAATCGCCTTCATCGTCCTTTGTTCACTCGTCTTCCTCTGGCAGATTTCGCTCGGCGGCCGGGGTTTCGAGGCAGCCGTATTGAGTCTGGGTGCGATTCCGGCCGCGCTGTTTGGGGACAAAACGCTGCCGCCGGAACTGGCGCTGGTACCGCCCACGCTGACGGTATTCACCTCCATGTTCCTTCACGGCAGCTGGATGCACCTGATCGGCAACATGCTGTATCTGTGGATTTTCGGCAATAACGTCGAGGACGCCATGGGTCATGTGCGTTTTGTCCTGTTTTATCTGTTGTGCGGGATTGCCGCGGTGCTGGCCCAGGCCTTGCCCAACACGGATTCCACGATCCCCATGATCGGGGCGAGCGGCGCCATTTCCGGCGTGCTCGGCGCGTACCTGCTGTTATATCCCCATGCTCGCGTGCTGGTGCTGATTCCGATCGGGTTCTATACCCGCCTCGTGCATCTGCCGGCCATGGCGGTGCTGGGGTTCTGGTTCGTGCTGCAACTGGTGAATTCGGCGTTCGCCGATCCGCGCGGGGGCGGCGTGGCCTTCGGCGCGCATATCGGCGGCTTCATCGCCGGCATGGCGCTGCTGCCGATTTTCAAGCACCGCCACGTGCGCCTGTTCGCGCCGTCGCGACATTAACAATGGCATAATTCATAAACCGCCAGAATGCTAAGAACGCCGGGTTTTTAAAGTTTTTTGTCTTTCCTGGCGTCCCTGGCGTCCTGGCGGTTAGACTTATTTGTCATTGCAGACTGGGGAGCAGTAACCATGCAACAGTATCTCGATCTGATGCGCCACGTGATGCATCACGGCGTGCGCAAGGACGACCGCACCGGTACCGGCACGCTGAGCGTGTTCGGACATCAGATGCGGTTCGACCTGGCCCAGGGATTTCCCCTGCTCACCACCAAGAAGGTCCACACCAAATCCATCATCTACGAATTGCTGTGGTTCCTGCGCGGCGACACCAATATCCGCTATCTGAAGGATCATGGCGTCAGCATCTGGAATGAATGGGCGAACGAGAATGGCGATCTCGGTCCCGTCTACGGCGCCCAGTGGCGTTCCTGGCCCACGCCGGATGGCCGGCATATCGACCAGATCAGCCAGGTGACCCGCGCGATCCGCGAGAACCCTGATTCGCGCCGGCTGATCGTCAGCGCCTGGAATGTCTCCGAGATCGAACGCATGGCGTTGCCGCCCTGCCACCTCCTGTTCCAGTTCTACGTCGCCCAGGGACGCTTGTCCTGCCAACTCTATCAACGCAGCGCCGATATCTTTCTCGGCGTGCCATTCAATATCGCCTCCTACGCGCTGCTCACCATGATGATGGCGCAGGCAACCGGACTCAAACCGGGCGAGTTCGTGCATACGCTCGGCGACGCGCATTTGTACCTAAATCACCTGGAGCAGGTTCACACACAGCTCGCGCGCGAGCCCAGGCCATTGCCGAGCATGCGCCTCAATCCGGAAAAAACCTCGCTGCTCGATTTCGACTTCGACGATTTCGAGCTGCTGAACTACGACCCACACCCTTCCATCAAGGCTCCGGTGGCGGTGTAGTTCCGGTGACCCACGCCGTGCGCGTCTCTCTCATCGCGGCCATGGCGGAAAACCGCGTGATCGGCGTCAACAACACGCTGCCGTGGCGGCTGCCGGCGGACCTCAGGCATTTCCGCCGGATCACCACCGGCCATCATGTCATCATGGGGCGCCGGAATTACGAGTCGATCGGCAAACCGCTGCCGGATCGCACCAACATCGTCGTCACGCGTAACCCGTCGTACCGCGCGCCGGGCTGTCTCGTGAAGCATTCCATCGAAGACGCGCTGGCATCGGCACAAAACGACCCGGAGGTTTTTGTCATCGGCGGCGCGGAAATCTACCGTCAGGCGCTCGAACACGCTGACCGGCTGTATCTGACACTGGTCCATGCCCACATCCCCGGCGACACCTATTTTCCGCCATTCGATCAAGGTCAGTGGCAGGAGATCAGCCGCGAGCGGCATGAACCGGATGAAAAGAATCCCCACGCCTGCACGTTTCTGGTGTACGACAGAAAACCGCCGGCATGACGCGGTTCGCGGTCTCTTGGTTGCTGATGGCCTTGCCGGTACTGGTGGAGGCGGCGGGACCGTTGACACCGGACGACCGTGTCGAGAGTTTGGATTTTTCACTGCGCTTCGCGCGCGCCAAGATGCCGCTGGATTACGGCGACCGGGCCTACGATACCACCAGCCGCTGGATCGGCCTCTCCGTGCGCGAAACAGCCGGCCGGCGCGTGACGCTCGGCATGTACGGCGGTTACGCCTACGTCACCCAAACGGGTAATCCGGTCACCGCCGGCATGGAGCTCGATGGATTTCACGCCGGGTTTTCGCTGCACGGCGTCATTCTCGAGAACCGGCGCGTATCGCTGTTTTACGCCATCGACTACACCTACCAGAAAGTCGATCACAAGAGTGACGCCCAGACGGTGGTGATCGACTGGTCGCAATCGCAGGCACAGCTGGGCGCGATCGCCGCGCTCACGCAAAATTTCCGTTTCTATGGCGGGGGAAGTTATGGCCGACTCGACGGCGAGGAGCGCGCCAGCGGAACGGTCAATCGCACGACAGCTATCCGCCGCGATGCGCGTGGTGGCGGCTTCCTTGGGCTGGATCTGAACACGGACCCGGACGGTTATGTCGGCATCGAGATCAGATCGGGACTGACCCGTGGCGGGGAGATTTATTTCAAACGGCGCTACTGAACGGCAACTCAGGTGATCTGGGCCGACAACTCCTGGGCCTGCTTCTTCTGCGCCTCGTTGCCTTCGGTCATCACTTCCTGCAGGATGCTGCGCGCTCCTTCGGCATCGCCCATGTCGATGTAGGCCTTGGCCAGATCGAGCTTCGTCGCGGTCTCGTCCCACTGCGCCGAGGCCTGGCCTTCGCCGCCGCCAGGCGGTGTCGCATCAAGAACGACATCAGGAGCCGCCGCCGGGGTGGCGGCCGGTTCCGGTTCCCATTTGATCTCATTACCTCTGGGCGCGGCAACGCTCGGCGCGCCGACGTCAAAGCCCGCGGCGTCTCCATCTTTGCCGCCGATGTCAAAATCAAGCGCATTGTCTGCCGCGGTGCCCAGGTCGAGCGATTCGAAACTCGTGTCCGCACCCGCCTTGGCATCCGATGGCGGCATGGCGGAAGCAAAATCACCTGCGGGGGATGCCATGTCAAAATCAAAATCTCCAGCCGTTTCCTTCGGTGCCGTGGCGGGTGGCTCCCTGTCATGGGGGATGCCCGCGCCCATGGCGGCGGAAGGCGCCGCTGTTTTGGCAACAGGAGTGGTGGCTTGAGCCGCCGACGCCGATGAAGATCCCTTGGCCGGCGCACCGCCGCGGAACATCGGGTTCTCCGGGTTGAGCTTGCGGCCCATCTCTTCGACCTTCTCCCATATCTTACCGCCGCGACCGCCCAATCCCGCGTAAAGCTCTTCAGCCAGAGTCTCGAACGCCGCCACATCGTTGCGCTGATGATAAATCTCAAGCAGCTTGAGCTTGAGTTCCTGACGGTCCGGATTCTTGACAATCGCTTCCTTGAGAATCTCCTCGGCCGTCTCATCGCGCCCGTAGGCGAGATACACTTCGGCTTCGGCCACCGGGTCGACCTCGTCGGTATGGATGTTGCCCATGCCGCCCTGGCTGAAGTCACTGAGGAATGACGTGTCGCCGCCGGTCGTCGCGGCGGCGGGCTGGCCGGGCACGGTGCCGGTGGTCGCCGGCTGCTCGGTGCTGATGGCATCGGCGGAAAGAATGCTTTCCTCGAACTCGGCGATGGATTTCTGGCGACGGCGTAAATACACCAGCGCAATGCCGCCGCTCAACAACACGACGATACCGATGACCGCCGGTACCAGCAGATCGCTCTGCACGGCCTCCATCAGGGTGGCCAGGAAATCCTTCTCTTCCTTGGGAGCCGGTGCAGGCGGCGCTTTCTTTTTCGGCGCCGCTGGCGCCGGTTTGGCTACGGGCGGCAGCGCTTCGGCCTTGATCTTTTCCTCTGGCTTGGCGGCGGCCGGCTTCTCGACGGGTTTTTCCGCCGACTTCGCCACCGGTTCGGCCGGTTTGGCTTCCGGAGCTTTCTGCTCGGGAGCCTTTTTCTGCTGCTGGGCAAGACTCTGGCTTTCGAGCTCGATCAGGCGCGATTCTTTCTTGAGCTGCGAACGCACCAACCCGACCTTATCCGACAGATCCTTGTTCTCGAGTCGTTTGGATTCGAGTGACTCTTCAAGTGTGGCGGCACGGTCGGCAAGCGCCTGGCGCTCCCGAGCCGTGGTCTCCTTGGCGGATTCCTTTTCCGACACCTTTTTGTCCGGCGTGCTCTTCTCCTGCTGCAGCGTGCTGCGCACGATCTTGAGCAACTCATCCTGCTTGCCTTTGTCTGCTGCCGTCGGCGCCGGTGTCGCCGGCTTGATCTCGGCCTTCTTGGCCGGCTCCGGCACCGCGGGTTTCACGGCCGGCTTCTCCGTCACCTGCGGAGCGGCTGCTTCCGGTGCTTCCGTCACCTTGATAGCGCCACTGGCGCTGGCCAGCTTGAGCTTGTACTCCTGCCACGCGTCGTATTGGGCGCGAAATTCCCGGCGCGCCTGAGGAGTGGCGACAGCCTCCACCTCTTCGCGCTCGGGCATCTTCAGGATCTTTCCCGCCTTGAGATTATTGACGTTGTTGCCAAAGAAGGCGTTCTTATTGGTGCGGTAAATGGCGAGCATGACCTGCTCGACACTCGTGTCCTTATTGTCGCCACGCGCTTGTTCAGCAACCCGCCACAGCGTATCGCCTTTCTTGACGTTGTATTCCGGCATCGCCGCCCACACGGTGGCGGGTGCCGGTTGTGACTCCGGCGCGGCTGGCGGCTGCGCTTCAGGCGCAGGCACGGCATCCGCCTTGGTGGCGGCTTCCAGGGGTTCCACGGTAGGAGCGGCGGGCTCCTGCGGGGCGGCGCCTTGTGCCACTTCCGGTGGCCCAAGTTTTATTTCTTCCGGTGCTGGTTCCGCCGGCGGCGCTTCCTTCGCGACCTCTTCCTTGGGAGGAATCTGCTCGGGAGGAATCTGCTCCGCTTTTATTTCCTCCGGAGGTTTTGGTTCTTCCGGTTTCGCCATCGCCGGAATTTCTTCTTTCGGGACCTCGGCGGCCATCGGGGCTTCGGGCGGAGGCGGAGGAGTTTCAGCCGCCGGGACGGGAGGCGCCGGCGGCTGCATCGCAAGTTCAGGGACAGGTGCGAGTTCAGGGATGGGTGCTGGCGCAGGTATCGTGGGCGCTTCGACAGGAGCGGGCTTGCCTGAAATCTTGTAGGGCGGATCGATCAGCGCGGTGTATTCGCGCACCAACCGACCCCCCGGCCACTCGATCTGCAAAAGCAAATGCAGGAACGGCTCATCCAGTTGTTGATCGGTGCGAAGTTCGAGAAAATACCGGCCGTCTGTTCGCTTCGCGACGATGAATTTTATCTGAGAGAGAAGCGGGGGACGATCAACACCCGCGGCATCGAAATCAGCGCGCGAGGCTAGTGAAACGGTGAGGCCTTTAAATTCCTTTTCGGTGGCGGAAGTGAATTCGATCTCGGCATTGAGTGGTTCATTCAGCGCCGAAAAAACCTTGAGCTTGCCAAGTGCCAGCGCATGACTGGTTATCGGAAAGAGCGCCACCATTCCCACGATCATCCATCGCCATGCCAGCGCCATTCCCCTCCTGTTCCGAGACATCCTTTTCACCCCTTTTGTATTCAACAGGCTTCCTTATCCTAAAACCTTTATAAGACCGGGAGTTATGTAAATAAATAGCAATGCTCTTTATAAATCTCAACTAACTATAGCGTACAGATGGTTTTTTACCAGATATTCCGTGATCGGGAAATCTTCTTCTCGCCCCTGAATAAGCCTGAGAAACGCGTCTTTTTCATGTGGCGGCCCATGCTATTTCAGACCCCGTGACTCACTAATTGGCGTGATTTGCCCCTTCTTTTTTTATAGTCGGTGTCATTGTCGACATCAACATACCCGTACCAGAGCGGCCACGGAGGTGGCAGGAAATCGTGGATTTACTTGAATTCCAGCAGTATTCGCAACATCCGGCGCAGCGGCTCCGCGGCGCCCCACAAAAGCTGGTCGCCCACGGTAAAGGCTCCCAGGTACTGGCTGCCCATATTAAGCTTGCGCAGGCGCCCCACCGGTATGGTCAAAGTCCCGGTCACCGCTGCCGGCGTGAGCTCCTTGATGGTGATCTCGCGCTGGTTCGGCACCACTTTCACCCATTGGCTGGACGCTTTGATCATCTCTTCGATTTCATCAAGCGGAATGTCCCTGGTCAGCTTGATGGTGAACGCCTGACTGTGACAGCGCATCGCGCCGATGCGCACGCAGATGCCGTCCACGGGAACCGGTTTGTCGCTGCGCCCGAGAATCTTGTTGGTCTCGGCCTGCCCCTTCCACTCCTCACGGCTCTGGCCGCTGGGCAGTTCCTTGTCGATCCACGGAATGAGACTGCCCGCGAGCGGAGCGCCAAAGAATTCGGTCGGATACCGGGCACTGCGAATCGTCTCAGCCACCTGGCGGTCAATGTCGAGAATCGCCGAAGAAGGATTGTCGAGCAGCGGCTTTACCGAGGCATGCGCCGCGCCCATCTGCTTCAACAGCTCGCGCATGTTGTTCGCGCCGGCGCCGGAAGCGGCCTGGTAAGTCATTGCGCTCATCCATTCCACGTAACCTTTCTGGAACAACGCGCCGAGCGCCATGAGCATGAGCGATACCGTGCAGTTGCCGCCGATGTAATTCTTCACGCCTTTGGCCAGCGCATCCTTGATAACCCCGAGATTCACCGGATCGAGAATGATCACGGCGTCATCGTTCATGCGCAGCGCCGAAGCGGCGTCGATCCAGTAACCCTTCCAGCCCGCGGCGCGCAGCTGCGGGAAAATTTCGGAAGTATATTCGCCGCCCTGACAGGTGATGATGATGTCCATCGCCTTCAGTTCATTAATATTCTTCGCGTCCTTGAGCGCGGGCACGTCCTTGCCGATATCCGGACCCTTGCCGCCCACGTTCGACGTGGTGAAGAACACCGGCTCGATATGATCGAAGTCGCGCTCATCCATCATGCGGCCCATGAGCACCGAGCCCACCATGCCGCGCCAACCCACCAGACCTACCCGCTTCATTAATGCATCCTCAGAAAGTTCAAGATTATCCGTTTACTTCTCCAGCGCCGCCACGACGGCGTTACCCATCTCGGCGGTGCCAACCTTTTTCGTGCCTTCGGTATGAATATCGCCCGTGCGCAATCCCTGATCGAGCACCTTCGATACCGCGCGCTCGATTCTGTCCGCCAAGCTCGGCTCGTTGAGGGTATAACGCAGCATCATCGCCGCCGAAAGAATCGTCGCCAGGGGATTCGCAATGCCCTTGCCGGCGATGTCCGGCGCGGAACCGTGAATCGGTTCGTACATGCCCTTGTTCGCCGCATCGAGCGAGGCCGACGGCAGCATGCCGATCGAACCCGTCAGCATCGACGCCTCGTCCGACAGGATATCGCCGAAAATGTTTCCGGTGACGATCACGTCGAACTGCTTGGGCGCGCGCACCAGTTGCATCGCCGCATTGTCCACGTACATGTGGCTCAGCTCGATGTCAGTATAATCCTTGGCGACCCGGATGACCACCTCGCGCCACAGACCCGAGGTTTCGAGCACGTTGGCTTTGTCCACCGAGCAGAGTTTCTTGCGGCGCTTGCGCGCGGCTTCGAAGGCCACCCGCGTCACGCGCTCAACCTCGTGTTCGGCATACACCATGGTGTTGAATCCCTGACGCTCGCCATTGGCGAGCGTGCGCACGCCGCGCGGCTCGCCGAAATAGATGTCTCCGGTCAGCTCGCGCACGATCAGCAGATCGAGTCCCGCGACCACTTCGGGCTTCAGGGTCGAGGCCGAGGCCAGTTGCGGATAGAGAATCGCGGGACGCAGGTTGGCGAACAGCTTGAGATCGGAACGCAGACCGAGCAGGGCCTTCTCCGGACGCAGCTCGCGCGGCAGCGTATCCCATTTCACGCCGCCGACCGCACCCAGCAGCACGGCATCCGCGTTCCTGGCCAGCTTCAGCGTCGCCTCCGGCAGCGGCTGCTTGTGAATATCGTAAGCCGTGCCGCCCACCGGCGCGGTTTCGGTCTCGATTTTGAGGCCGAAATCACGGCGCAAACGCTCGAGAATCTTGACCGCTTCGGCCACCACTTCCGGCCCGATGCCGTCGCCCGGCAATATGGCAATCTTTTTCGTCATGGTGTTATCAATTCCCGTTTCATCATTTGGCAAACAACCACGGCGCTTCCTGCCGGTGTCGCGCCTCATAGGCGCGAATCTCGTCCACGTGCTGCAGCGTCAGCCCGATATCATCGAGGCCATTCAACAGGCAATGCCTGCGAAACGCGTCGATCTCGAACTTGAACACCGTACCCGATGGCGTCGTCACCGTTTGCGCGCCAAGGTCCACGGCAAGCCGGTAACCCGGCGTCGCTTCGGTCTCGCGAAACAGGCGATCCACCGCGTCGCGCTCCAGCATGATCGGCAACAAACCATTCTTGAAGCTGTTGTTGTAGAAAATATCGGCGTAGCTTGGCGCAATGATAACCCGGAATCCGTAATCCATGAGCGCCCACGGGGCATGTTCGCGCGAGGAACCGCAACCGAAGTTGTCGCGCGCGAGCAGAATCTGCGCGCCCTGGTAGCGCGGCTGGTTGAGCACGAAATCCGGATTGATGCGGCGCTTGCTGTGATCCATGCCTGGCTCGCCCGGATCGAGATAGCGCATGTCATCGAACAAACTCGGCCCGAAACCGGTGCGCTTGATCGACTTCAAATATTGCTTGGGAATGATCGCGTCGGTGTCGACGTTGGCGCGGTCGAGCGGCGCCGTCAATCCCGTCAATTTTTCAAATTTCTTCACAACTAATTCCTCAGACACAGGTAGCCCGGATGAAGCGCAGCGGAATCCGGGAATTCTGGCAAGAGCCCCGGATTCCGGCCCTGCGGGCCGCCCTCCAGGCAACGCATATTAAATCTCCCGCACGTCGACAAAATGCCCCGCAATCGCCGCGGCCGCCGCCATCGCGGGACTCACGAGGTGCGAACGGCCGCCGGCGCCCTGGCGTCCCTCGAAATTGCGGTTCGACGTCGAAGCGCAGCGTTCGCCCGGTTCGAGCCGGTCGGCGTTCATGGCCAGACACATCGAGCACCCCGGCTCGCGCCATTCGAAACCGGCGTCTGTGAAAATTTTATCCAGGCCTTCCTTCTCCGCCTGCGCCTTCACCAGACCCGAGCCCGGCACCACCATGGCGAGTTTGATGTTCTTCGCCACGCGCCTACCTTTCACGACACCAGCGGCGGCGCGCAAATCCTCGATGCGCGAATTGGTGCAGGAGCCGATGAAAATCTTGTCGAGATGAATATCGCGAATCAACGTGCCGGGTTTCAATCCCATGTACTTGAGCGCCTGCTGTATCCCGGCGCGCCGGACGGCGTCGGTTTCCTTTTCCGGATCGGGCACCGCGCCGTCCACCGGCACCACCATCTCGGGTGACGTGCCCCAAGTTACTTGCGGTTTGATATCCGCCGCCTTGAGCATCACCTCTTTATCGAACTTGGCGTCCGAATCGCTTTTGAGTTCACGCCAGGCTTGCGCCGCCATGTCCCATTGTCCGGCTTTCGGCGCATACGGACGTCCGCGGAAATATTCAATCGTCTTGTCGTCCACCGCGATCATGCCGGCGCGCGCGCCGGCCTCGATGGCCATGTTGCACACAGTCATACGCCCTTCGACCGAGAGTTGTTCGATCGCCGAGCCGGCAAATTCAATCGCATGCCCCGTGCCCCCGGCAGTACCGATTTTTCCAATAATCGCGAGCACGATGTCCTTGGCCGTTACACCCGGCGGAATGCCGCCGTCCACGCGCACGCGCATGTTCCTGGCTTTTTTGAGAATCAGGCATTGCGTCGCAAGCACATGCTCCACCTCGGAAGTGCCGATGCCGAAAGCGAGCGCGCCGAAGGCGCCGTGCGTCGAGGTATGCGAATCGCCGCACACCACGGTCATGCCCGGCAGGGTCGCGCCCTGCTCCGGTCCGATCACGTGCACGATCCCCTGGCGGGAATCGTTCATGCCGAATTCGGTGATACCCAAGTCATGGCAATTTTGATCGAGCGTCTCGACCTGTAGCCGCGATACCGGATCGGCGATGCCGCGATCGCGGTGGGTCGTCGGCACGTTGTGATCGGCGGTCGCCAGGTTGGCGTCCACCCGCCACAGCTTGCGACCCGCGAGCCTGAGCCCCTCGAAGGCCTGCGGGCTCGTCACCTCGTGCACCAGATGGCGGTCGATATATATGAGGCAGGTGCCGTCGTCATTGCGCCGCACCACATGCGCATCCCAGAGCTTGTCGTAAAGAGTTTTCCCGGACATGACGGCCAAGTGCTCAATGAATTGCGTAGATCTTAGGCATGATATATAAATAACACAAATTCATGTTTATCATATATTCTATTCTTTACAGTTATGGATATATCAGCCCTCCAAGCCTTCATCGCCGTTGCCGAATCGGGGTCATTTTCCCGTGCCGGCGAGCGCATCTTTCTGACCCAGCCAGCCGTCAGCAAGCGCATCGCCGCACTGGAACAGGATATCGGCGCGCGCCTGTTTGACCGCGTCGGGCGCAAGATTCACCTCACGCCGGCCGGCGAGGCGCTGCTGCTGCGCACCCGCGCCGTATTGGGCGAATTGGAAGACATTAAACGAGACATAACCAACCTCTCCGGCACCATTGCCGGCGAGCTTTCGATTGCGACAAGCCATCATATCGGCCTGCACCGTCTCCCGGGGCCACTCAAGCGGTTTCACGAAACCTACACACAAGTACGATTGAATCTGCACTTCATGGATTCGGAAAAGGCCTGTAACGCCGTCGCCCGAGGCGAACTGGAGCTGGCGGTCGTCACCCTGCCGCCGTCGGCGGAACCGCCATTGCGGGTGGAGAAAATCTGGGACGATCCGCTGGATATCGTCGTCAGCCGCAGCCATCCGCTGGCACAGGTGAAACGGGTACAAGCCGCGATGCTGCTCGAATATCCGGCGATTCTGCCCGGTCTCGGAACCTACACCCGCGAAATCATTCTCAATAGCTTTGGCCCGCTGCGCGACCGGATCCAGGTGGGCATGGCCACCAATTACCTGGAGGTGCTCAAAATGCTCGCCGCCATCGGTCTCGGGTGGAGTGCCTTGCCACGGACTATGATTGACGAAGGGCTGAAAGTGGTCCAGATTGAAAAAAGGGAGATACGACGTGAATTGGGGATTGTGACCCATGAAAGGCGCACCCTCTCCAACGCCGGTCAGGCCATGATACGAATCATCAGAGAAACGAAATGAACTTCAAGGAATTATTGTCGCAATTGGAAGAACACCTGGGCTCTCACCAGTTCCCGGTGAACCCGGCGGCGACCAATATCAAGAATATTTTCGAGGGCAGCCCGCTGCATCACGACACGATGACGGGTCTGGCGCGCGCGATTTACGTGTCGAACGCCTGCCGCCGGCTGACCGATCCGGTCAATCTGGACAAAACCCTTCAGGCCCTCGCGCCGATCCGCCAGGAGGCATTGCGGTCGACGGCGACGGACGTGGATCTCTACCGCGTACTCGACGATCTGGGCGCCGCGCTGAATGAAATCTTCGCGGATATCAAAGCGCCCATCAAAACCATCGCGCCGATCCGGCGCACGGCCGAAATCATCCTGCTGTCGGCCTATCGGCGGCAGCGTTATCTCAAGTCTTTGGCCTGATCATTGCGCCGGCTCTTCGTGCCGCCGCAATGATCCAGGATACCTAAGGAACCCCAGAATATTAGATGTAGGTTGGGTTGAGCGAAGCGTAACCCAACAAATCGTTGGGTTACGGCGTTTCGCGCCTAACCCAACCTACATTAAAACCATTCATTGAGTTTGTAGGGTGGGCATCGCCCACCAACACGGCTTCGCTGGTATGTCCGACGGTGGGCGGTGCCCACCCTACATTATTTTGAGATAGGTTCTAGCCAATGTTTATCGTAGCCTGCCTTCGTTCAAGAACGATCATGCCGGATCAATAACAACGCCACGAGAAACGCCAGCCCCGCGCTCGCGGCGGCGATGTTGAAAGTCACCGTCGGTCCCAGCGTCACCCAGGTGTGTCCGCTGTAGAAACTCCCCACCGCCCCGCCAATACCGAAACTCAGGCTCCCGTAAATCGCCTGCCCGCGATACTGGTGCTTCCCCGTAAAGAAGCGATGCACGAGCTGCATCGCCGTCGCATGAAAACTCCCAAAGGTCGCGGCGTGCAGCGTCTGCGCCACCACCAGCACCGGCAGATTCTCCGGGTAGTGACCGATCAGCAACCAACGCACCGCGGCGAGAAAAAAGCTGGCGATCAAAACGGCGCGCAGCGCCACGCGCGCGAGCAGACGCTGCATCAGGAGAAACACCCCGATCTCGCATAGCACGGCGAACGCCCACAACAGACCGATCGTTGTCTTCGAATAGCCAAAACCTTCCAGATAAATCGAGTAGAAGGTGTAGTACGGCCCGTGACTGATCTGCATCAACAGACAGGCGAGCAGAAACGCGAACACTTCGGGACGCAGCAGCGCTTGGCGGAATGGCCCCGGATGTTCCACTGCACCTTTCATCTCGGACTCCGGCAGCACCAGACTGAACAGCCAGATACCCAGCATCATTGTCAGTAACGCCGGCAGCACCCACCAGGGACCGCGGACATCGATGACCGGACCCAAGGCCGTCACCGCGACGATGAAACCGATCGAACCCCACATCCGCACGCGCCCGTAAGCGCCCGGGCGCGAGGCGGTGTGGCGCATAACGAACACCTCGAGCAGCGGCAACGAAGCGTGCCAGAAAAAACTGAACACCAGCATCACCGCGGCGAGCCACCAGAACGCCGAATCGAAAAATGCGCCGCTGAAGGCGGCTACCGTGAGAAACGACGCGAGCCGCACCACACTCATGCGGCTTTTGCGGTGATCCGCAATCCAGCCCCAGACCATCGGTGCCACGATGCGCGAGAACATCAGAATGGCAATGAGATTACCGATGTCCACCGGCGTGAAGCCGACGGACTGGAGATACAGGCCCCAGTACGGGACCAGCACACCCAGTGTCGCGAAATAGAAAAAATAAAAACCGGAGAGACGCCAGTAGGGCATGGAATTAACGACAGCTCGGCGTGTGCAAAGAGGTCAGGATCGTGTCCCGGAAACGGGACAAGCGAGGCCGGAATCTATCATGTGGTCCGTCCTTTTTTGATCAGGAGAAACGTTTCCCGATAAATCCGCTCGCGGGGCCCGATGGCGACGATGCCGATTTTCCGGCCACCCGAGATTCGGTAAACGATGCGAAAACGGCTGACCCGAAAACTCCACAAGCCGGCAAGCTCGTCCTTCAGTGCTTTTCCCGCATGCGGATCGGACAGAATCGCTTGAAGGGACGCTCTGATTTTCAGTTTGAGATGGGGATGCAAACTCCGGATAAGTCCGGCCACTTCATCGGGAATCCGGAGTTTGTAAACCGGCGGCTTCACAAAACGTCGAACCGGTTTTACTTGAACAATTCTTCGAGCGTATAAAGCTTCGCCTTCTTGGCTTTCAGCGCCGACAATCCGGCCTTGATTTCGCGCATCAGCGCCGCATCCGCACGGATAGCCACGGTTTCTTTCCAGCTGTCGAATTCGTCCGGACTGACCAGTACCGCCGCCGGACGGCCATTCTTGGTGATTACAATTTCCTCGTCGCGCTGGCGGACCTTTTCGACCAAACCGCTCAGTTTGGTTTTGGCTTCCGACAGAGGCAAGGTTTTCATGGCAGGTCACATTTCAGGTTGGTCTGAATTATGACTAACTTAGCACTGCGTCGGTAATCTGTCAAAAACCAGCCTGTTATTGCGATGATCCGCGATCCAGCCCCACACCACCGGCGCGACAATGCGCGAAAACATGAGAATGGCAATCAGATTGCCGATGTCCACCGGTGCGAAACCGACGGACTGGAGATACAGGCTCCAGTACGGAACCAGCGCGCCCAGTGTCGCGAAATAGAAAAAATAAAATCCGGAGAGTCGCCAGTAGGGCATAGGGCTAAAGTTAGGCTGTAAAACTCAAAATACTGGCCCTCATTCCCGCGAAAGCGGTTGACCTGATGATTCGAAGCGGTTTCACAACTTGAATAATTCTTCGAGCGTATAAAGCTTCGCCTTCCTGGCTTTCAGCGCCGACAACCCCGCCTTGATCTCGCGCATGAGCGCCGCATCCGCGCGAATGGCCACGTTTCTCTTCCAACTGAAAAATTTATCCGGTCTGACCAGCACCGCCACCGGGCGACCGTTCTTGGTAATCACAATCTCTTCATCGCGTGCACGGACTTTTTCCACCAGACCGCTCAGTCTGGTTTTCGCTTCCGATAGGGGCAAGGTTTTCATGACAGGGCTCATTTCAAGTTGGTCAGAATTATGACGCGCCGCGCTCATCTTGTGAACCGTATGCAGCCTTCAGTGCCTCGTTCAGTTCGCGCATGTTCTCAACCTGCGGGTGACCAGCCAAACTGGCGAGATCCAATCCGAGGCAAATCTCAATGTCCTTCTGCGACAGATAGTTTCCGTGAATCAGCACCTCGCGGAGCTGGTCGGCGGCGTCGGGGTATTCGCGCTCGTCAGTGTCGTGGCTCTGAAGCAGGAACTCGCGGTAGGCGTGTTCGATGACGGGCTTGGAGTGGGTCTGAATTTCATCCACCACCCGCAGGATCTCGGTGATTTTGGCATCGAGCGCGGCTTGGGTGCTGAAGAAGATGTTGCCGTTCGGGTGCGCTGTCTCGTTGCGGTCATCCACAAGCTTGGCGTAGGTGCCGATCTTGCTGTTGTCGCAGGCGATGAGCTTGAGCAGGCGCAGGATGCTGCGCTCGTTCACGGTGCTGAAGACAAAGGGCGAGGTCGCGTCCACCAGGCTCTTTTCGATGTCCTTGCCGAAGCCGATGAGGCCCTTCTCAAAGTCTTCCGGCCGGGCCTGCCGAATCTGCCAGATATTGAAGTAGATGAAGCTCATGGTGAGCATGTGATAGGCGAGGAAGGCGAACTGGTACTTGCCGTGGGTGTAGTTGGTCTCGAAAGCGTCCCACAGGAAGGCAATGTACTCCTGCTCGCTGCGGGTCTTGAAGGAGAGCGGCAGGTAGCTGCCCAGTTCGGCGGCTTCTTCCATGGCTGTTCAGTCAGAAGCGGAATCCGAAGAGTCCGCCATCCTCTTTGGCATCGGTCAACACGACGGGGAGAACATGCTCCCGCAGGTCGAACCCGTCCGTCTTCTCCTTGAAAGCGTCATCCTCGTTCATCGTGACGATGTATTGGAAGCCGAGTTCGCTGGCTGTTTCGGCACCAACCTGCAGCGCACTGATCACCTGGCGGCCATCTACACCGTCGAAGAGATGGCTGTCGTGGATCAAGAAACCCGGGCCGATTCCTCGTTTCGCACACAGGCGCATGAGCATCAGATCGAAGCAGAATATCTGCATGTTCTTGATGCCCTTGCTGCGGGAGCCCTGCATCGGAAATTGAAACACGGGGCCATTGGAGGTTTCATCCACGGTCATGCTACCCGCTGACTCGTAGAGCCGTTTGGACGTTTCCTCGAAGGCAAGAATGGCCTCCGCCAGTCGCCCCTTCTGCTCGGAGAAATCGCGCCGCAGACGGAGGGTCAGCCGGTTGCGCTCGATCTCCAATTCGTTCTTCGTGCCGTCCAACTGTTCTGCCGCCTCGAAACGTTGTCGCAAGGATTCCACCTCCGCCTCCAATCGTCCGGTCTCGCCCTGAAGTTTGGCGAATTGGTCCAGCGCGCCGTGACTCTTCAGGATTCCCATGATCTCAGAGCGGCGCTGGTCGGGGCGCAGCTTTTCTTGCTCGCGAGAGGCGATCCGCTGTCTCGCAGCGAGCAACTCGCCCGAAAGATAATCCCGTCGGTTCCGGACCACCGACTCATGGAAACTGCGCACCTCTTCGTAGCGTTTGATGGCGAGCCCGGGCAACGCAACGCCAGCCTCCGCATAGATGCTTTCCAGTGCGTTCATTGACGGCGGCGCCTCGGATTGAAGCGCACGTTCAAGGTCTCGAATTGCTGCGGCATCAATGGTGTTGTCATTAGAGATGGCGTTGAGCTGGCGCGTAATTTGATCCGCCTCCCTCTCCAGTTCCGCGTATTGAGGTAGCACACGAAACGTTGCGACCTAGTTCTTGAGCCCATTCAACCGCGCCTCTGCGACCGTGAGACGCGTACGCAGGTCTGCGGCCTTCCCGATAATGCTTCCGAAGGCACCCGCACCAGCGGCTTTCTTCAGTTCCTTCAGGGTCTTTTCCCGATCCCGTATCTGCTGCCAGTCGCTTGCGATCTTCCAGTCCAGCCCAAGAAGAAACAGCAAGGCAACCTGATAATCCCCGGGTTGCTGCATGGTCGCCTGCTTTTCCGGAGTGGTGAAGGCACCGCTCAGTTGACGCCGAACGAAATAGGCGAAGAGCGAACGGAACTTTGGGGCACGCCCAGCGTTATCGGGAATCGAATTCAAGCCAAACATCTGCTCGCCGAGATACTCTACCCACTCGGAGTTGGAGAGCGTGCTTCTCCCTTTGATGAATCTGCCACCGGAAACGTGAATCTTGGATTTCTCCTTTCCGCAACGCTCGGCGGAGGTCTTCTCGCCGCCCAGATCGAACTCCATCCCAAAGGTTTCACCGACCAGCACATCTTTGCGATACTCCGAATCCTTCCCGGCACCCGCGCCTGTGAGGAAATGGACGACCTCGATCAAACTCGTCTTGCCCGCTCGGTTTCGGGTCTGCTTATCGCTGGCGCCCGCCTCCTTCTGCGCGATCAGCACGTTCAGGCCGGGCTTGAACTCAAGCGCCTTGAAAGACGGAAGACTGCTGAAGATGCGGTGGATCATGGCGCTTTCCGACTCAGAAGACCTTCGTGAAGATCGATAACTCCGATCAAAAAGAGCAGATCGAGAGCAAGAACAAAGCCGTCGTAGCGGAGGGGCGTTGTTCCCTTCAGTGCCTTGTCATTTTGGCGCGGCAATTCTTCCCAAAGCGCGGAAATCGTCTTCGGCTGGGACAAGTGCTGCAATATGCGCGCGCCCACCGTGAGAAGGGCGCGGTCCTGCGGAAGATGTTTGGATGGCAGAATCATGATGCTGGTTTCCGCGGCTCCTCGAAGATGTCGCAACGTTCAAAGTAGTAGGCGATCACGGTCAACACCGCCAATTCGTGCTCGGGTGATCCTCGCCCGTCACCACCCGCCCAAGCCTGAATCTCAGCGAAGAGATCATTGGGTCGAAATGCGCTGCGCAACTCCAGGTATCTTGCCTTAAAGGACTCCGCGATGCGCTCGCCGAGCGCTTCGTCGTGCCATTGCCTGAAAAATGACTCTACCAGCGGCGCCTTCGCCATTCCCGCCTTTAGCAACGTCGCGACACTCTCTGACAACGTGTTTGCCTCGATCTTTCCCATGGGAACGTCTTTCACATCTTGCGATGTCGGCGCGGCCCGGCCGGCGATGGTTTCCAGCACGACCTGGAGATCACTGAAACCCAGCCTCATCTTGGTTTCATCCGATGGTGCGGTAAGTCCAAACCATGACTGCAGATCGTCCGGCGACAACTTACGGAACACCAGCCGGAACTCCTCCAACCCCCAGGGTTCCAGTGTGATGCCGGAATTCGCCTTCTCAAAATCGAGTAACGCCGTTTGTACATGCGGCGGCAAACCATCCACGGCGTTGTGGGCGAAGACCCATTTGTCGAAATGCTGGCCCCAGTGCTCCTTGGCGCCTTCAAAATCCTCCTGAATCTTCTGGATGGCTTTGGCCTCGCTCATCTCGTTCGGGGCATACACCTGAAAAAGTCTCCGCTCGGACTTGAGGAAGCCATCGTTCTTGCGATCTCCCCGGTTACCCCAGGGACGGCAGGCCATGAAATCTGCTTTGTAGGAAAATCCCATCAGCTTCTCGAAGAAATCTTGAAACGCATCACCCTTCGCCCGGAGGAAAGCGTTCTCGAACTTCTGCTCGTAGTAGGCCTGTTGAAGGTTCATAACCTAGAAATCCCTCCATCGGGCTCATCCTCTCCCCAGACGCGGGCGAGAGTGGCTTGAATCTTTTTCTCGAAGCGGGAAATCAGTTCGCGATTGGCGGCGACCAGCGCTTGCTCAGCCTCGATCTCGGCGACGATGGCTTGCTGGGTGGCGAGGGGTGGGACTGGCACAGCGTAGTCTTTAAAAAATCCATTGTAGAAACTCTGAACGGTTACCCCTGGTTTGATTCCATCTGCCAAGATTGATGCAGACCTAGTCTTCAGCACATAGAACAAGAACTGAGAGCTAATCGCGCCTGTCAGAGGCGAGAAGGCGATAATGTCTTGGTTGATGCACATGTCCTTCGAGAGCAGTGCGACTGGAAAAGTGTGCTTCAGGATTCCTGAGCGAACGACGCAAATCACCGATTGAGCAGGAATGAGTTTCGTCGCGCTGTTGGTGATCGCTGCTTCTGTGAGATGGTCTTCAGTGTCGTAGATGACATCGGACTTCATATCTTTCGGCGACACCCACGGTATTGTGCCTGTCCAGTAAGTTGGTTCGGTAGTCAGAGGCGTACCGCCGCTCGTCGTGGAAAAATGATTCCCAAGTGGTTCCATTGGCCAGTCGGGGTGGATGGGGATGTGGGGGTAGTAGTTATCGAGGACGGCGCGGGCGCCGTTGATGACTTTCTGGTAGCCCTCGATCTCCGCCACGATCTCCTTCTGCACCTCCAGCGGCGGCAGGGGGATTTGGATCTCGGTGAGTGCGTTGCCATTGAACTGTGGCTGCCCGCCACCAGTCGCAAGGTTTCGCGCCTGCTCCCAATATTTTTCCGATTGAGCAAACGACCAATAGAATTCTGGCAAAAGCCTCTCCTTTGGGAATCTGAGGCGAATTAGATAGGACGCGAAGACTGCCGGATACTCTTCGTCGAACAGCATTGTCTTACCGAAGGTCGCACCAGTTCTAGCGACGAGAAGGTCGCCCTTCTTCAGCAGATACGGTTCGGATTCGTGAGTGAGCTTGATGAACTTGGGTTCGTCTTTCCTGATCCGCCCATCGGGAGCGATGTCGGTAATCCTGACGAACCGCGCATCACCGTTATCCGCTGCACTCGCCGTGAATCCGTATTCGGGTTTGCAGATGGTTCCAAGTTCCACATGTGGAAACCGGTGATTGCTCGCCGCCCCCTCCCGATACCGCTCCCCGCTGAGGTTGTAGTCGCCATTCGCGGCGATCTTTTCTTTCGGCACGATCAGTCCGAACGTGGGTTGGAAGTCTTCGAGCTTTCCCGCCCGCAGGCGGCGCAGGTATTCGGCGATTTCGGCCTGAACCTGTGGCAAGTCATTCTTCTCGATGGCGCGCCGCTGGGCGCCGAGGCCGAAGCCGTCGTTTGCGATTTTGAAAAAGGCGATGGTGTTTGTCTTCCTGGCCAGCGATTTGTCGAGGATCAGGATCGAGGTCTTGACGCCGGAATAGGGATTGAACATACCCGCCGGCATCGAGACGACGGCGACGAGGTACTCCTCCACCAGCATCTTGCGTAGCTGTGTATAAGCGGTCTGGCTCTGGAAGATGACGCCTTCGGGCACGATGATGCCGGCGCGGCCGGTGGGTGTGAGGTGCTCGGCCATGTAGTCCACGAACAGCACTTCGCTGCGTTTGCTCTGTACGGAAAACCGGTTGTGCGGCTTGATGCCGCCCTTCGGCGACATGAAAGGCGGGTTGGCGAGGATGACGTCGGCGGTTTCGTTCCAGCGGTCCTGGCTGGTGAGGGTGTCGTACTCGACAATGTGCGGGTCGGCAAAGCCGTGCAGGTATAGGTTCACCAAGCTGAGGCGCACCATGTCGGGCGAGATATCGTAGCCCTTGAAGTTCTGCGCGAGGCGGCCTTTGTCGTCGGGGGTCAATAAGTCGCCCGTGCGAGGCGCTACCCCCTCACCCCTACCCTCTCCCGCAAGGGGAGAGGGGGAAGTATTTTGCTGGACGATGTGCTTGTATGACGAAATCAGGAATCCGGCGGTGCCGCAGGCGGGGTCGAGCACGATATCGGTCTTCTTCGGATCGATGATGGCGACCATGAAATCGATGATGTGGCGCGGGGTGCGGAACTGCCCGGCATCGCCTTGCGAGCCGAGCACGGAAAGCAGGTACTCGAAGGCATCGCCGAGCCGTTCGCTGTGGTCGTAAGTAAACTCGTCGATGATCTTCAGGAAAGCGCGCAGAGTCTCCGGGTCGCGGTACGGCAGATAGGCATTCTTGAAGATGTCGCGGAACAGCAGCGGGATGCCTGGGTTCTCCGGCATCTTGGCGATGGCCTCGGCGTAGAGGTTCAGGGTCTCATGACCGCCCAGCCCGGAGCGCATGAGTTTGGCCCAGCCGTAGCGGGCAAACTCCCCGGCGAAGAACTTGCGCTTGCCGCCGAACTCCTCGCTCTCGGCGTCCATGTCGTCCATGAACTTGTAGATCAGGGCGATGGTGATCTGCTCGACCTGGCTCTTGGGGTCGGGTACCTTGCCGACGAGGATGTCGCGGGCGGTGTCGATGCGGCGCTTGGTGTCGGTGTCGAGCATGGGCTATTTCTTGAGTTGCTTGATCGCTGACGCGGAGGTGAGAACCTGCATCTGGCGGATGGCAATCTCGTTCAAGCGTCTGAGGCGGTCCCCTTGTGACAGCCCCATGTGAATGAGTTCGGCGTTCATGCCCTCGATATTGGCGAGCACCAGCAGTTGTTCGATGGTGGCGTACTCGCGCATGTTGCCTTCCAGCTTGGGGTTGGCATCGCGCCATTGTTTGGCTGTCTGACCAAAGAGGGCAACATTGAGAATGTCCGCTTCGTTGGCGTAGGTGATGGCGGCCTGCGCGGGTGTAACCGCGGCCGGAATCAGGCGCGCTTTGATGGCGTCGGTGTGGATGCGGTAGTTGAGCTTGGAAAGGGTGCGGTTCAGGTTCCAGGCGAGCGACAGGCGGCGGTTTTCATCCTCCTTGAGGCGCTGGAACTCCCTGATGAGGTAGAGCTTGAACTCGACTGATATCCAAGAGGCGAATTCGAAGGCGATGTCCTTGTGAGCATAGGTGCCGCCGTAACGTCCAGACTTGGAGACCAGTCCGATGGCATTGGTAACATCTATCCATTGTCTTGGTGTTAATACAAAACTGTTGAGCCCTGCCCTGTTTTTAAACCCCTCGAATTCGAGGGGTTTAAAATCGACGTTATTCAACCTCTCCCATACGCCTAAAAACTCAATGGTATTGCGGTTTCTCATCCAGTTCTGGATGACATGATCCGATCGATTCGGCTCTTTGTGCTTGGCGATGTCCGTCAGGGAAATATAGTCATCAATAGCTTGGGTGAGAACAGTGATGGCGGTCCCCTGAACTTCGATGCTGGATTTTCTGGCTTTGCTCATGGAGGCTCCTATGCAGCGAACTGATTCAAGGAGACATAGTCCTTGACGTATTCGGGGATCAGGGTGCGGTACTTCGCCGGCACGGCCTTGAAGTCGCGGTTATTGAAAAACGGATTGGTTGCGAGATCCTGATAGTGCCTGCTCTCGATGATGTCGCGTACGCGGCCGCTGGTGACGTAGGCCTTGAAGTAGGTCTTGATGGCCGGGATGGCGGCGGCCTCTTCGGGCTTATAGTCGGCGACGAACTTGGCAAACTCCTCTTCCAGCAGCTCATCCTTGGACTTGAAGCGCGGGATGAGGCCGAAGACCTTCTCCAGTATCTCGCGCAGCGTCAGGCGGCGATCAACGGCGGCGGCTTTGCGCAGCTTGTCGAGGGTGTAGTACTCCTCGGGCTTGTCGA
>JBBTKS010000210.1:0-7161 GCA_038058885.1 Pseudomonadota bacterium | reverse complement strand
CGGCGCTGGTCGTGGGCGCTTTCGCCGAGCGCATGAAATTCTCCGCCATGATGCTCTTCAGCCTGTTCTGGCTGCTGCTGGTCTACGTCCCGGTCTGTCACTGGGTCTGGGGCGATGGCTGGCTGCAGAAGCTCGGCGTGATGGACTTTGCCGGCGGCACGGTGGTGCACGTCAACGCCGGTGTCGCCGCGCTCGTAGCGGCACTCGTGCTCGGCAAGCGCAAGGGTTTTCCGGAAACGGCGATGCCGCCGCACAACCTCACCATGACCGTGGTCGGCGCCTGCATGCTGTGGGTCGGCTGGTTCGGCTTCAATGCCGGCAGCGCGCTCGCGGCCAACGGCACCGCCGGCATGACCATGCTGGTGACTCACCTCGGCGCCGCCGCCGGTTCGCTGACGTGGATGTTCTGCGAATGGATCCGTTTCGGCAAACCTTCCGTGCTGGGCATCGTCACCGGCATGGTCGCGGGACTGGGCACCATCACGCCGGCCTCGGGCTTTGTCGGTCCACTGGGCGCGCTCGCCATCGGCGTTACTGCGGGGCTTGCGTGCTTTTTTGCTACCAACTATATGAAACGCGTTCTGCATGTGGACGATTCACTCGATGTATTTCCCGTGCATGGCGTGGGCGGCATTATCGGCACTACACTGACCGGCGTGTTTGCGGCTACTACTCTCGGTGGCGTGGGCTACGCCGAAGGCATGACCATGGGCAGCCAGGTGATGACCCAGATCACCGGCGTTCTCGTCACCGCCGTCTGGTCGGGCGCAGTCTCATATCTGCTCCTCAAACTGATCGACGCCGTGGTGGGACTGCGCGTCTCAATCGAACATGAGACAGAAGGTCTCGATACCGTGCTGCACAATGAGACGGGTTACAACCTCTAAGAGCCTCCAATCGTAACGAAATTTCACCTAATGAAATTTCAGCGCAACGACACATGGAAACAATACCTGAGGACCCCCGTAGGTGATGACATCGGCTGTACACGAATATGAAATTCGTTATACTGATTCCGCAGTCATGTGCTGCCGATCGTTGTCATGCTGGTGTTTGCAGGCTCCGCAGTCCGTCCTGGCGAAATTTCCACCATTACAGCACGCATGAAATTTTCATAAATTAAATAATTGAGTGGGGTCATTCGCCATGCATACGGGTACTGTAAAGTGGTTTAACGAGGCCAAAGGGTTTGGTTTTATCGCTCCCCAGGACGGCACCGCCGATGTGTTTGTGCACTACTCCGTGATCCAGGCCGAAGGTTACAAGAATCTGGCCGAGGGACAGCAGGTGGGGTTTGAATGCCAGAAGGGACCGAAGGGCATCCAGGCCACGGTGGTGAAACCGCTCGCCTGACGCAAGATGATTTGATCGACCGGATCACCCATCAGAAACAAAAAACCCCGCCATGATGGCGGGGTTTTTTGTTTAGTGAAATAAAAAAAGCGGCGTCAGCGTTTGCCGATGCTGCCGGTGTCGAAGTTCACCTTTTCATTTTTACCGAGTTCACGGTCGAGCGCCCATCCGCCGGCGCGATGTCGGAAGAGGTAAGCGGTTTTCATCGCTTCGCCGGCCGACTCCAGCTTGTAACGTGTTTCGCATACACCGATCTTGAATTTATCGCTGTAGCGCGCGGTGAAACCGGGCTCATAGATGTTTTTCTTGGGATATTTCTTCTGAATGTACGCTTCGATCTTCTTGGCAGCGAGATAAGCCATGACCTTGGTCGGAGAGTCCTTCGCACCGGGGACGTGCAAGGGATGCGCCTCGTCGAGCTGGTTGGCATTGAGGGTTTTTGCAATCTTCCAGGCGCCGCCGTCCTTTTCAAACTGGTACCGCTGAATCTGCGATGATCCGCCGCCGACTCGGTATTCGACCTCGAGGTAGCCGGTCATGTTCATGTTCGGCGATTCAGGCTGAGTATAACGCCCGTCGCGCGAGGCGATCACTTCCATCGTGTTGCTCGAATCGCCCTTCAACAACTCATGAAACGCAAGATATTGCAGCGTGTCCACTGAATCGGCGGTGAGATCGGGCTTGCCATTGACGATACGGAATCCCTTGATATCGGCCTCGAAGGTACCGGCGACATTGCTTTTCACTTCATCCGGCAGGCTCAGGGAAATCTTTCCCGGGAGCTTATTGTTCTTCTCCTGGCCAAACTCGAGCACGAGGGTGTATTTGTCGGTGAACTTTTGTTCCGAAGGCGCGCTCTGTCCGCCTTCCTTCCAGACCAGCACGATCTGCGGGGCGCTTGTCCCGACGGGGCCCGACACCTTGAAATTTTTTCCTGCCGGAACTTCCCACGGCGGCGTGGAGAGCATCAGCCTGACTTCGAGATCAGCGCTGGCGTCTTTACCCAGACGCAGCGTGAGGGTGCCATTCTCGATGCTGCTGCTTTCGACGACAAACGGCTTGCCGTGAATTTGTCCCTTCGCGGGCAGCGCGGGAATCGCGGAAGCGCTGGCCTTGACGTCCACCGCCGGTGCGGTCCCGGACTTCTTGTCCGTCGCCGGGGCTTGCGCCTTGGCCGCGGGCGCGCGCGTGGTGGCCGGTTTGCTTTCAAAGAAACCGGTGATGAAGTCGAGCCCGCCGCCACCCTGCTGCATGAAATAGGCGCCTGCGCCAACAGCGATAAGCACCACCAAAACGACAATCTGGATCAGGGATTTTTTGTCGAGATTCATTTTCAGATTCAGAGCCATGGAACACCTGCCTGTGATTTCCAATTATTGATCCGGCGCGCATGATATTGAAACGAAGGCAAGCTGTGCCTTCTGATAACCCTCTTAACATCCTTATAGTGCCGGATCAATAATAAAGCCTCATAAGATTTTCGATTATTGCGGCGGCAAGATTCTCCCGGCTCAAAACCACGACCCCGTTGAACCCGGGCAACGCTTCAGGTAGTTTCACGCCGCCGCAATAATCCCTAAGAATAGTATGCCCGGCGCGTTCCGCCAATCGTTTTTATCGCTAAAAACCGCGGTTTCGGCGCCCCCGGTATCTCAGAAACCAAAGTAAAGCCCCAGACCGGTGTAGCGCAGGGGTTCACGGTAAAACTGGCCGTTGGGCGAATGACCGCGGAAGTGCTCCAGCATCAGGCGCACCCGCCGCGTAGTGCTTCTTTTGAACTCAAAGCCCACCTGGTAGGAGCGGCTGCTGCCCCAACCGAGTTCCTCGGAAGCGCGTACGTCCGCGGCGGCGATGAGGTCAAACTTGCCGGCCGCACGTATCTGGACGTACTCGGCGCCCGCATGCACCTGCTTGGGGGCGAGTTCCGGCTCCGAATGCAGCAAATACCCGCCGCCGCCGTAAACGCGCCACCGCTCCCATTCATAGGAGACGAGTCCTTCCAGATCCTCGTAACTCAGGTTCACCCGGTCGACGCCCGGATTGCCGAGAATGAACTCATCGCCGAGATGCGAACTCTGATGATACAGACGTATCAGATACGACCACGGACCGCGGCGGTAACTGATCGGCAGGCCGATCCAGTAATCCGCGTTGATGAGATCGCTCGACGGCGCATCGAGATTGAACAGCGCGAACACCGCGCCCTGGATGCCAACCTGGGAGCTGCCGTATTCGCCGAACATGCCCGACGCCAGACCGAAATATTCTCCGACCGCCGTGCTGGCCGCGGCGAACTCTCGGGCACTGCCTCGGTAGTACTGATAGCTCACAGAAAAACGCGGCTGGCGCGGATCGGCCAGCAACGGCGCGAACAGCTCCGTCTCCGGCAGCGCATGAACATCGATCGGAGCCGGCGCTGCCGCGTCCGATTCCGGCGCGGATTGGGACTTGTCGCAATCCGCGGATAAAGCCCAATGCACGGTTTTGACACGCTCTGATTTGGTGATCAGATACGTGACATCACGCTTCTGGGACGGTCCGAGACAGGTGCGCGAAGTCAGCGTGACGCCCGCATCCGGCCTGACCGCCTGCACGCGAAGCCCCAAACCGGGGTAACGGCTGTCCAGCAGCGCGTCCACATAGCCGCGCAAATAATCGTCATACTCGCTCGCAGAAACATAGGGGCATGCGACCATGGCCAGCACGGCCATGAACAAACGCCACCAGACGGCACGGAACAGGACAGGCACGAACTGCCACGGAAATTTCATGCCGGGATTCTACACGTTTTGCCGCCGGTAAGTGGCGCGGTGTCTGGAGAAATCCGGTATTGGGGACATCTTCACCGGGATGGGCCATGTGATGTCACCGGCCCGGAGGCGCGCTATTTGTCATGCCTTGCTCCGACGGGGTAGGATATCAGCATCCTAATGGAAGTAGTGAGCGCTATGGACAAGGGCATTCAGAAAAACAAGGTTGTCTCGCTCAACATCCCCATCCTGACGGACGGAGCGCACGGTGTTGATGTCTCCCAAACATCATCGCGTGTTTCTTCACTCGACCGATGGATTGCGCGCAAGCTGCTTGACCTGCTCGACCATCCCCCGCTGGCTCTCGTGCTGTGGAATGGCGAGGAAATTTCATCCTCCGCCACCACGCCGGACGCGCGGGTGCACATTCGCGACAGCGAAGTGTTGCATCAACTTCTCGTGAATCCTTCCCTGCATTTCGGCGACCTCTACAGCGCCGGTCGCATCGATGTCGACGGCGATCTGGTCGAGTTTCTCGAAACTGCCTACCGCGCGGCGGCGTCATTACCGAAATATCATAAACTGATGGCCGCGCAGACATGGCTGTTCAATCGTACGCACCCGAACCGGATCACCGATTCGCGCGACAATATCCATCACCACTACGACATCGGCAACGACTTCTACGAACTCTGGCTCGACAGCGCGGCCATGCAGTATACCTGCGCCTATTTCCCTTCGGCGGATCTCACGCTCGAGCAGGCACAGCGCGCCAAAATGGATCACGTCTGCCGCAAGCTCCGGTTGAAACCGGGCGACCGGGTGGTGGAGGCCGGCAGCGGCTGGGGCGGATTCGCGCGCCACATGGCGAAGCACTACGGCGTCCGGGTTACCTCCTATAACATTTCACATCAGCAAATCGTTTATGCCCGCGAGAAGGCCAAGGCCGAGGGGCTGGACGGGAAGGTGGTGTACATCGAGGACGATTATCGACTCATCGCCGGCGAATACGATGTGTTTGTCTCTATCGGCATGCTCGAGCATGTCGGCCGGAACCATTACCGCGATCTGGGCGATGTCATCCATCGCTGCCTCGCGCCGGACGGACGCGGACTGATCCACTCCATCGGCCGCAACAAACCCGAACCGATAAATGCCTGGATCGAAAAGCGCATTTTCCCCGGCGGCTACCCGCCCACGCTGCGCGAGATGATGGACATCTTTGAGGCGCACGAATTTTCCGTGCTCGACATCGAAAACCTGCGCCTGCACTACGCCAAAACGCTCGAGCATTGGCTGGCACGTTTCAACCGGCATGCGGAGAAAATCGAGCGGATGTATGACAGTGCTTTTATGCGCGCCTGGCGGCTTTACCTTGCCGGTTCCACCGCCGGCTTCTCCGCCGGCACGCTGCAGCTGTTTCAGGTCGTCTTCACTCGCGGCACCAATAACGACATCCCCTGGTCACGGGCGCATCTGTACGAGACTGATTAATTTCTCCACAGAGAAATTCCTGGTGAATCGTTTAATCTGTAACTTTCGCGGCAACTAATAATAATGCTTGTGGTCTTTGCGTCGCTGGCTGGCGCGCTGAACCACCACGCCGCGAACCGAGTAATTCTCCACCATCTCAACGGTCGGATAGGCGTCGTTCAGCGCCTTGAGGAATTTTCTGCCCGCTTCCACGATGAACTGGCGAAACGTGGTCTCGCCCCGGTAGTCGATGACGACATAGGCGCCGTTCAGTGGCGGCATGGCCGGGTCCACAATAATAATGTGACCGTCCAGGAATTCAGGGGCCATGCTGTCGCCGATCACGCGCAGGGCATACGGTTCGGCATCGGCACAGCTGGAGATTTCCGCGTGCACCTGGTTGGCCTGCTGGGCCGGGATGATGGGGATGGTCTTTAATTTGTCGGCCATGGGCCGAACCTCCGGGATCATTAAGTATTGAGCGTCCCCGCCTGTCGCACTATATCCGCTGGCGGACGACCTTATTCTATGACATTTTCCAGCGCGCCGGTAAGTCCGGGAAACAATACACCTACATCGCGTCAGGTGTAGCCACCGGATTACGAGGAGCGTCGGATCACGGCTTCGACAAAAGCCACGTTCAGCAGATCGGTGTTTACAATTTCCGGCAGAAAGTGACGGACCTTGTAGAGTTTCTCCGCCTGACGGCAGGCGGCGCGCTCAAGTCGATCGCGTGTGGGGCGCGAAAGATGGCGGTGCGTCAGCAGGCTTGGCGCCTGCCAGTCGTGATAATCGTGAACAAGTTTTTTCTCGCGTTCATCTTCCCATCCTTCACGCAGCAACAACTCGGGAAACGCATTGCGCTCAAGCTGACGTCCGATCTGTCCGGAATCGAGACGGCTGCCGTGCAGACCGGTGCCACTGCCGTCGCTGGCGCGCCGGAACCATTGCGCGCGCTCCAGCGGCCCCGCGGCCTTCTGCACGCAGCGGTTCAGCACTTCGCGGTGCGGAATGTGCGATACCGGATCGCCATGACCGAAGCCCGATGTCAGGCTCGGCGCCATGAAACTGTCATCGCCCGCGAGCGCCGCGTGCCAGACGCTGTCCGCCACCCGCGGCGGCGTGATGCGTTCCAGGGTGCTGGTCAGAATCGCGAGCGGCTGGTGCTGCTTCGCATCCAGCAGCCACAGCTCGATGTTGTCCGCCGGCACGAATGGAAAAGGCGGATGATTCTGCATCGCCACGATGAATTCACGGGTGCGCTCGGTCTCGGTCAGATTGCCGCTGCCATCGGCGCGCCACACGGCATGGCTGGAAAGGCGCGAACGCTGGTTAAGGAACTGTACCCGCCATGTCATCCCGTCGGAGGTGATCGCCCGGAAGCCCGTCGTTTCCGCGACCTGCACCGTCCCCTGATAGGGCGAGAGGCGGCGCATGCTGTAATAATGCGTTTCGCTCATGCGGGGGTTTTCTTGCGCGCGCGCGGATGGGCCTTGTCGTACACGCTCGCCAGATGCTGGAAATCGAGATGGGTGTAAATCTGCGTGGTGGAGATGTTGGCGTGTCCGAGCATTTCCTGTACCGC
>JBBTKS010000209.1:0-12959 GCA_038058885.1 Pseudomonadota bacterium | reverse complement strand
AAAAAAATCATTAACTATCAATAGCATAAATATTATATGAAAATCGCGACATGGAATGTGAATTCCATTCGCGTGCGCCTGCCCCAGGTGCTGGAGTGGTTGAAAAAAGAAAACCCCGACGCGCTGTGTCTGCAGGAAACCAAGATCACGGACGAGGAATTTCCCGCCGCGGCGTTTCGCGATGTCGGCTATCAGGCCGTATACGCCGGCCAGAAAACCTACAACGGCGTCGCCACGCTGAGCCGAACATCGGCCGAAAAAATCATCACCTCGCTGCCCAATGCGGACGGTGTGCAGAAGCGCCTGCTCGCGGCAACCATCGACGGCGTGCGCGTGGTCAACGTGTACGTGCCGAACGGCGAGGAGGTCGGGTCGGAGAAATATTCCTACAAGCTTTCCTGGCTCGCGGCGCTGGGAAAATATCTTGCCGAAGAATTGAAAGCCCATCCGAAGCTGGCACTGCTGGGGGATTACAATATCGCGCCGGAAGAGCGCGACGTGCACGATCCGAAACGCTGGGAAGGCCATGTGCTTTTCAGCGAAAATGAGCGCGCCGCTTTTCAGGGCTTGTTCCGGCTTGGTTTACAGGACGTGTTCCGGAAGTTCGACCAGCCGGATAAATGCTTCAGCTGGTGGGATTATCGCGCCGGGGCGTTTCACCGCAATCATGGCTTGCGAATCGATCATATCCTGTGCAGCGCCGTCCTGGCGGCGGAATGCCGCGGGTGCCGCATCGATATCGAACCCCGGAAACACGAACGGCCTTCCGACCACGCCCCGGTCGTCGCCGAATTCCATGCCGTGCCTTAAGCGCCTGCTGTCCATTTTTGTCGTCGCCTTCCCGGTGTTCGTGACGGTATTGATCCGCCCGGGCGACGTGGCCGCGGAGCTTCGGCAATACACCGATACCCGTCCGCTGATGGGCACGCTCGTGAGCATGACGGTCGAAGGCCCCCGGCGCGACGTTCTGGAGCAGGGCGTAAACGACGCGTACCGCGAGATGTCGCGCCTGTCGGACATGATGAATCATTACAACCCCGACAGCGTGGTGAGCCGGATCAACCGCCAGGCCGGCGCGCAGCCGGTTACGGTTCCGCGCGAACTGATGGAAGTGCTGACCATGGCGCGGCGGGTGTCGGAGCGCAGCGAAGGTGCTTTCGATATCACGGTCGGCTCGCTCAAGGTGTGGCGCTTCAACCCGGAAAATCCCGCTATGCCATCGCCAGACGAGATCCGGCATGCATTGCCGCGCGTGAACTTCCGCCATGTTATCTTGAATGAAAAGAACCGGACCGTGTTGCTCAAGCAACACGGCATGCGCATCGACTTGGGCGGCATCGCCAAGCTTTACATTCTGGATGCCGGCATGCGGGTGCTGAAGCAGCGCGGTATCACGCACGCGATGATTAACGGCGGCGGCGATGTTGCCGTCATGGGGCGTCATCAGGGACGTCCCTGGCGTATCGGCATTCGCCATCCGCGACGCGGGGATGTGCTGCTTGGCACCGTTGAATTGACGCAGGGCTGGGTGGTGACCTCCGGCGATTACGAGCGTTATTTTTTCAGGGACGGAAAACGCTATCACCACATCCTCGACCCGCGCACCGGTTATCCCACGGAAGGCCCGCAGCAGGTGACGCTGGTGGCGAACGACATCGGGCGGGTCAACGGCTATACCCTCGCCATCATGGTCCGCGGGGCGGAGTGGGGCCGTGCCCAAATTGCGCAGACACCCGGGCTTTCCGGCCTCATCGTCGATCAGGCGGGTCAGCTGTGGAGTTCACCCGGCATGGAAAAATTCTGGCTCGCCGCACCAACCCCGTTTCGCCAGTAAATATAATTCCGATCAATGGTTTATATGGCTTCCCGGCAGCGAAGATTAACGCCCTTTACCCTCTGAATCTAATTGAGAACGATTTGCATTAAGATTAAGATTATGGAACAATCCTTGGCGTGACATTAGAAAGGATAGAGATCATGAACATGAGATATTGGGTGATGGTGCCGGCGCTGTCGTTGGGGATCGTGCTACCGCTGCACGCCGAAAACCTGCCGAGCTTTAATCTCACCATCAAGGATGGCCGTTATTCGCCGGAACAGGTGGAAATTCCGGCCGGCCAGAAGATCAAACTGGTCATCAAGAACGACGGACCCGGACCGGAAGAATTTGAAAGCTCGGATCTCAACCGGGAAAAACTTATTAAGGCCGGGAAGACCGCGGAGGTCTCCATAGGTCCTCTCAATCCCGGGACCTATAAATTTATCGGCGAGTTTCATCCCAGGACAGCCCAAGGCCGGATCGTAGCCAGGTAAACGTAAATCAATTCAGGAGTTCAGCGTCATGTTGGCAACCGCCATTATTGTGTTCCGTGAAGTACTGGAAGCGGCGCTCATTATCGGTATCGTGCTCGCCGCCACCCAGGGGCTCGCCCGGCGTGGTGTATGGGTGAGCACCGGGATCATGACCGGTGTTGCCGGGGCGGGGCTGGTGGCCTGGTTCGCCGATGCGATTTCTTCCGCGCTCGCCGGTGTCGGGCAGGAAGTGTTCAATGCGGGAATCATGCTTTTCGCGGTAGTCATGCTCGGCTGGCACAACGTGTGGATGAAACGCCATGGCCGTGAAATGGCGCAACACATGCGCGACATGGGCCGGGCCGTCAAACTGGGCAGCCGTTCGATGACCATGCTGGCGGTGGTGATCGGGCTCGCGGTGTTACGCGAAGGTTCGGAAGTCGTATTGTTCCTCTATGGCATTGCCGTGGCGCAACAGGATTCACCCGGTCTGATGCTGTCCGGCGGCCTGCTGGGGTTGTTGTCGGGCGCGCTGATGGGGTTGCTGATGTATCGCGGCCTGGTCCGCGTCTCGAGCAGGCATTTGTTTACGGTGACGACATGGATGATCACGCTGCTGGCCGCCGGTATGGCGGCGCAGGCAGCCGGATTTCTGGAGCAGGCCGATCTGCTGCCACCCCTGGTGCAGAGCCTGTGGGACAGCTCGGACATCGTGGCGCAGAACAGCATTCTCGGGCGGGTGTTGCAGACGCTTGTTGGTTACGCCGATCATCCGAGCGGCATGCAGGTATTGTTTTATGCCGCCACGCTTGCGGGTATCACCGTGCTCATGCGCCTTTACGGCAGCGCCCCTTCCGCGAAAGCTCAGCCGCTAAACGCCATCGGATAACTATGCAGAAGCCTTATTCGACGGCATTTTTTTGCTCCATAAATGTAAATAATTCTCATTATTAATTACGGAGGTCAATGACGATGTTTTCAGTATTTAACAAAAAGATTGTTGTTTACACGTTGCTGGTTTTGACAGGCATGCCCGGCATGGCCGCGGCGGTGGAGTATCCGATCGGTACACCGCAGCAGCGTAACGGCATGGAGATCGCCGCGGTCTATCTGCAACCGATCGAGATGGAGCCGGAGGGGATGATGCGCAAGGCCGCCGAGTCCGACGTGCATATGGAGGCCGACATTCGCGCCCTGGCCCAAAACCCGAACGGTTTTGCCGAAGGTGAGTGGATTCCGAACCTGCTGGTCAGGTACGAGATCAGCAAGACCGGCGGCGACTGGAAGGTCGCGGGCGACTTCATGCAGATGGTGGCCAATGACGGTCCGCACTACGGCGACAACATCAAGCTCGCCGGCCCTGGCAAGTACCGCGTCAAGTACACGATCTATCCCCCGAATGCACCGGAGAACCTCAACGGCAAGCACTTTGGCCGTCACACCGATCGCCTGACCGGCGTGCGTCCCTGGTTCAAGACCTTCACGGTTGAGTACGACTTCACCTTCGCCGGCATCGGCAAGAAGGGGGGTTACTAAGTTATGGGTGGACGAACGAGCGCAGCGAGCAGGGCCTCTTTGTCGCGTGCACCGCTTTGGCGTCAAGGCGCTCTCGCCGCCGCGATTAGCCTCACGTTCGCCGGCGCCACACCGGCGTTCGCCGCCGAGCCGTCGAATACGGAACTTCTCAAGCGCGTCGAGCGGCTCGAGAAAAAGAACGAAGCATTGGAAAAGGCGTTGGAAGGCGAACGCGTCAGTGAAGATGAGCCTGATGTCGCCACGCGCCTGAAGGCCGTGGAGTTCCAGACACTCTCAATGCAGAAGCAGGCGCGCACGATCGAGGCGCTCGAAGGCATTACCGCGGGCGTCTCGTTCACGACCGTGGCGCAACACGCCAGCGGCAGCGCCACGACCAGCGGGAACAGCGAGAGCCAGTGGAACTATCGCGCCGACGTTTCCGTGAGCCTGCCCGGTGGCGAGGTCGGCAATGCCGAAGGCAATCTGTTCGCCCACTTCCGCATGGGTCAGGGCGACGGCCTTACGCGCATCCTGCCCACGTTCGGCGGCGCCAACGCGACCGGTTTTCACGTGCAAGGCCAGCGCCCCGACGACAGTGCCACGGTGTTGCTGGCGCAGGCCTGGTATCAGCTCGACGTGCCGCTGCCGCTCGGCGGCTTCAAGCCGCAATCGCGCGAAAAGTTCAGCTTCAACTTCGGCAAGATGGATCCGTTCCTGTTCTTCGACCAGAACGCCATCGCCGACGACGAGACGACGCGTTTCCTTAACACCGCGTTCGTGCATAACCCGCTGCTGGATGCCGGCGGCGACGTGGGCGTGGATGCCTTCGGCTTCACGCCGGGGCTGCGGTTCGCCTACCGCAATGAAACCGCAAAACCCATTACCTGGGACGCCTCGCTCGGCGTCTTCGGAGCGGGCCGCGGCGCGGCGTTCTCGGACAGCTTCGAGAAGCCGTTCGCGATCGCGCAATTCGAAACCGCACAGAAATTCTTCGGCGGCCTGAACGGCAACTACCGCGTGTACATCTGGCGCAACGGCCAGGCCACCGCCTACGCGAACGAGTCCGACACGCAGACGGAAAGACACGCCGGCTGGGGCATGAGCCTCGATCAGCGCGTCGGCGATGCGACGACGCTGTTCGCCCGTTACGGCCGCCAGACGCAGGGCAAGGCGCGCTTTGATCGCGCGGTGACGCTGGGCGCCGAGTTCGGCGGCGGCTATTGGGACCGCGGCGCCGACGCCGTGGGCGTGGCCTTCGGGCAGATGCACACCAGCGTGGACTTCCGCAACGATGCGCCCATCCTCGACGCCGACGCCGACGGTAACGCTGATTTCGGCTACGCGGCGAGCGGCGCGGAACAACTCATCGAACTGTATTACCGCTGGCGCATTCACGCGCAGTTCGAGGTGTCGCCCGACTTGCAGCACGTCAGCCGCCCCGCCGGCAACGGCGCGGCAAAAGACGTCAACCTGATCGGCCTGCGCGCGCAGCTCACTTTCTGATTCACGACAGCCCCGGCAAAGGAGACGTTTCATGATCGTCCGTCACACCCAGTTCGTCATCGCCACCGCGCTGTGGCTCGCGGCCGGTCCCGGGCTCGTGGCGGCCGAGGAATTGCCGACATTTCGGCTCACGGCCAGGAACGGCCATTTCCACCCGGAGACCATCGAGGTTCCCGCTGGCGCGCGATTCAAGATCGTTATCACCAACGAGGGCCCCGGGCCGGAGGAATTCGAGACCGAGAATCCCCGCCGGGAAAAAGTATTGGCGGCGGGGGCGACTTCGTTTCTGGTGTTTCCCGCGCTCAAGCCGGGGGTTTATCCCTTCTTCGGCGAGTTTCATCCCGAGACGGCGAAGGGCCGGATCGTCGTCAAGTGATCTGAAAGGCGCGGCAGATATTCGAACATGAATACGCAGGTCGACAGCGTCGTCGTAAGTCCGGTCACGTTCGTCCGCCGTAAAGCCGGTTGGTTACAGGCGCTGGGCGATGCCATGCAGCGGCATCGTTCCGTCATTCAGGCCATCCAGTGGACGGTGGTCGTGGTTTATTTTGCGCTGGTGATTATTCCGGCGTTTCTGCCGTTGCCGCCGGACGCGGCGCACCTATATGACAATCTCACGCGTCTGGCGCAGTTCGCTTTCTGGGGCGTGTGGTGGCCGTTCGTGATGGTGTCGATGATGCTCATGGGGCGCGTGTGGTGCGGTGTGTTCTGTCCCGAAGGCTCGCTCACGGAACTCGTCAGCCGCCGCGGCTTGCAATACCCGATCCCGCGCTGGGTCCGCTGGGGCGGCTGGCCGTTCGTGGCCTTCGTCATGACCACGGTGTTCGGCCAGTTGCTGAGCGTGTACGAGTATCCCAAGGCTACCCTGCTGATCCTCGGCGGCTCGACGCTCATGGCGCTCGCCGTGGGCTTTGTGTACGGACGCGGCGCGCGCGTGTGGTGCCGTTATCTCTGTCCCGCCAGCGGCGTGTTCGGCTTGCTGGCGCGTCTGGCGCCGCTGCATTTCCATGTGGACCGCACGGCTTGGAAATCAAAACCGGCCAGCACGCCCGCGGTCGCGTGTGCCACGCTCATCGACATCCCACGCATGAGCGGCGCTTCCGCCTGCCATGCCTGCGGTCGTTGCAGCGGGCATCGCGACGCGGTGCAACTGGCGGCGCGCTCGCCCAGCGCCGAGGTGCTGAGGCTTTCGCCCAGCGCGGTTTCGCGCTGGGAGGTGATCCTGCTGCTGTTCGGTGTGCTCGGTGTGGCGCTCGGGGCATTTCAATGGAGCGCGAGTCCCTGGTTCGTGGCGCTGAAGCAATCCATCGCCACCTGGCTGGTGGCGCATGACTCCTATGCATTACTGGCCGATAACGCTCCGTGGTGGCTGCTCACGCATTACCCCGAGGCGAACGACGTCTTTACCTGGCTCGACGGATTGCTGGTGCTCTTTTATATCGGTACCGTGGCGCTTGTTACCGGCGGCTGGCTGCTGGCCTCGCTGTGGGTGGCGGAAAAATGGTTGCGGCGGCCGGGCGAATGCTGGCGTCTGGCCTATGCGCTCATTCCGCTCGCCGGGACCGGCGCCTTCCTGGGCCTGAGCATGCTCACGGTGACGCTGTTGCGGGCCGAAGGCCTGGCACTCGCCTGGGTTTCCGGTGCCCGCGCCGCGCTGCTGATTGCGGCGCTGATCTGGAGCGCGTGGCTCGCGTGGCGCATGCTGGCGAAAACCGGAACGACCTGTCGGCGGCGCCTGTTGGCGTTCGGAACCGTGCTCGCCGGCATGGCACTGCCCGCCGGCATGTGGTTCATTCAGTTCTTTGTATGGTGACGCGCTGAAATATAGACAGCGCTAAATTGTCGGTCATTTTATTTTTTTATTTTAAGGAGAGAAATATGCGTTTTTTGAAACATGCCATGCTGCTGTTATTCGTGATGCTCGCGTCGCCGGTCATGGCGGCGGACGAAATCGTGGTTTATTCCGCGCGCAACGAACAGCTGATCAAACCGCTGTTCGACGCCTACACCGCCGAGACCGGCACCGAAATCAAGTTCATCACCGACAAGGAAGGTCCGCTGCTGGAGCGGCTCAAGGCCGAAGCGGCGAACACGCCGGCGGACATGCTGATCACGGTGGACGCCGGCAACCTGTGGCTGGCGGCCAAGGAAGGCGTGCTCGCCAGGGTGGACTCGAAGGTGCTCAAAGCCAATATCCCGGCGCATCTGCGCGATCCGGATAACCGCTGGTTCGGTTTGTCGGTGCGCGCGCGCACCATCGTGTACAGCACCGCGCGCGTCAAGCCCTCGCAGCTCTCGACTTACGAGGCGCTGGGCGATGCAAAGTGGAAAGGCCGCCTGTGCCTGCGTACCTCGAAGAAGGTATACAACCAGTCGCTGGTGGCGATGATGATCGCGCGCCTGGGCGAGGCGAAGACGGAACAGATCGTGAAATCCTGGGTGGCGAACCTGGCAACGGATGTTTTCCCGGACGACACCAAGCTGATGGAGGCGATTGCCGCCGGGCAGTGCGACGTCGGCATCGTCAATACCTATTACTTTGGCCGGCTCAAGCAGAAGCAGCCCGAGGCGCCGATCGCGCTGTTCTGGCCCAACCAGAAGGACCGCGGCGTGCACGTCAATGTTTCGGGCGCGGGGGTCACGGCGCACGCCAAGCACCGCGCGGCGGCGGTGAAATTCCTGGAATGGCTGTCATCGCAAAAAGCGCAAAACCTGTTTGCGGATGAAAACCTCGAATATCCGGTCAATCCGAAGATCAAGCCGCATGCGAGCGTGGCGGCCTGGGGCAAGTTCAAGCAGGACACTATTAATGTGTCGCAAGCCGGGCAACTCCAGGCGCAGGCCGTCATGCTGATGGACCGGGCCGGATACAAATAACGCGGACCGCGCGCGGTTTGGGCTAACATGAATAAAAAGCCCGAACTGATATGAGCGCCACCGCAGAAAATCTCCGCCAGGCACCGCCGGAAAGCGGCATTTCCGCCTGGCTCAACGTCAACGTCCGTCTGTGGCGCCTGGCGAGCGGCGTCATCGCCGGTGTGGTGGCGGCGCCGATACTGGTCATCGCGCTCGCGTGGCTCACGCCCGCCGGCGATATCTGGCGGCATCTGGTCCATACCGTCCTCGGCGAGCTGTTGCGCCATACCGCGGTGTTGATGTTCGGTGTCGGCCTGGGCGTCTTCGTGCTGGGCGCCGGCCTGGCGTGGCTGATAGCGATGTGCGAGTTTCCCGGCCGGCGGGTTTTCGACTGGGCGCTGATGCTGCCGCTCGCCGTTCCCGCCTACGTGCTCGCGTTCGTGGCCGTGGCGCTGCTCGACTTCAGCGGTCCGGTGCAGGGAATGTTGCGCACGGTGTTCGGGAGCAGCGCCTGGTTTCCGCCGATCCGCTCCGCCGGCGGGGTCATCGGCGTCATGGTGCTCGCGTTTTATCCCTACGTATACATGCTCGCCCGCGCCGCGTTTCTCGCCCAGGGACGGCGCATGCTCGAGACCGGGCGTGTTTACGGTCTGACACCCTGGGCCGCGTTTGTGCGCGTGGCCCTGCCCATGGCACGGCCGGCGCTCGCCGCCGGCGTGGCGCTGGCGCTGATGGAAGCCCTGGCGGATTTCGGCGCGGTCGCGGTGTTCAACTACGACACCTTCACCACCGCGATCTACAAGGCGTGGCAGGGCTTGTTCTCGCTGCCCGCCGCCGCGCAGCTGGCGTCGTTGCTGCTGCTGTTCGTGGCCCTGGCGCTCATCGGCGAACAGCGGTGGCGCGGTCGCGCGCGCTATCACGTCGCGTTGCGGCAGGAACGCGTGGAACGCTACCGGCTTGCCGGGTCCCGCGCGTGGCTGGCCACCGCCGCCTGCAGCATCGTGTTGCTGCTGGCATTCGTTATTCCGGTGGGGCAGTTGCTGCGCTGGGTGTGGAGCGCCGCGCGCACGGATCTGGACGCGCGTTACCTGCGGTTCTTTTTCAATACCGTTTTCCTCGGCGCCGCCGCCGCGGTGGCGACCGCCTTTTGTGCCTTGCTGCTCGCGTATACCTATCGTCTCAAGCCCGACCGGTGGGTGGCGGGCGCGGTGCGTTTCGCGACGCTCGGGTATGCGCTCCCCGGTTCGGTACTGGCGGTGGGCATCATGCTGTCGTTCGTCTGGCTCGATCGGCAATTGGCCCAAGCGCTTCAGGCCGGCCTGGGGATCGCCGTGGGGCCGTTGCTGACGGGAACCCTGGTGGCCTTGTTGCTCGCCTACGGCGTGCGCTTCATGGCGGTGGCCTATGGTCCGATCGACAGCAGCTTCGAACGCATCAAGCCTTCGCTGTGGCAGGCGGCGCGCAGTCTCGGCGCGAGCAACCGCGAAATTCTCTGGCGCGTCTCGATCCCCTTGCTGCGCAGCGGATTGCTGTCGGCGGGACTGCTGGTGTTCGTCGAGGTGATGAAGGAGATGCCGGCCACGCTGTTGTTGCGGCCCTTCGGCTGGGACACGCTGGCCACGCGCGTCTTCGAGATGACCTCCGAAGGCCAGTGGGAGCGCGCCGCGCTGCCGGCGGTGACGCTGGTGCTGGCGGGCCTGATCCCGGTCGTCATGCTGGTGCGACGCTCCACGTCCCGGATTTGACCCGGTTGCCGGGCGCGGGGTATTTCCCGCGCCGGGCTCAAGCAGTGTAATATCTCTCGCCATTCGGGGTTGGGCCGGGGACAGCTACCGCCGACCGCCTCAAAAAATATGAAATACCTGTTGACCACTACGGGATGCTGTACCGCGATGCTGGTCGCTTTCAGCCTGGGGGCTGAGGCGGCAGACGGTTCATCGGCGCCGGCCTCCATCGCCTGCGCCGACCCGGCCGCGGATATCGAGATGACGCTGATTTCGAAAACCGGACCGGCCACCGGGCGCGTGCGCATTACCGGTGTCGTGAAAAACCTCGGCACCGCCACGTGGATTGCCACCAGCCCGTCGCACCGCCTGCGGATGGTGCTGGCGCAGAAGGATTCCGAGGCAAACCCGCCGGGCAATCCGGTGCAGCCGCCGATCGCCATTGCCCAATTGTCGCCCGGACAGCAGTTCCGGATCGATCATCAGATGAACTGGGACACGAGCAAGAACCCATCGTATCCCCGGTTCATCGTGAAGTTTTCCGATTCGGGGCGGATCGGCGCTTATCCCGCGCGGTATCATCCGGATTGCCGCACCGACAATAACCGCAAGGAAGTTACCGCGGCCGATATCAACAAACTGTTCGGTCCGGCCGCGCCGTCCGGCAAACCGCTGACGGCCCGGAGTTATCGCCTGCTCGGCGGCGTGGGTGTCAACACGGTGGAAGCCTTGCTCGGTTTCAGCAAAACGTCCGCCGGCGCCGGAAAGGTCACGGCCTCGGTGGCGGCGCCTTACCGTGGAACCTCCGACGAGGTTCCGATCGAGGGCAATTCCGGCAACGCCAGAATCCGGGTGCATATTCCCTGCGATATCCAGAATGGATCGACTGTTCCCTCGCGCCCCGTGGATATTACCTACCGCCTGTGGGGTTCGCTTGGTTTGCCCGGCAATTCGAGATGGGTGGTGAGTTTCAGCACCGAGCAGTCCATCCCTTATAGCGAGTTATGCGGCGCGGCGCCGGTTACCCGTCCGTCCCGATCGTCTTCACGGTAGACCTTATTGCGGCCCGCGCGGAAACAAGCCGCGACAGGTCGTGGAATTCCCGTAAAATTTCGCGCGGCTTGGCGCCCACGGAGGGCTGCGCTATAGTCCCGCCCTCGACACGCTCTCCTGCGGGAGAGACCACGCGGATAATGCGCGTGGCGCCGAAGGCGCAACCCGCCCGGAATCGCTCAGGCAAAAGGACCGCAGGATTCACCATCGGCTGCTGACGCAGCCGGGTCGTCTCTGGAGAGAGGCGGGCCGCACGGCTCGCCCACCGAAGGGGCTCAAGCTCTCAGGTTACCGGACAGAGGGGCGATGGTCTTATGGCCATCGCCCTTTTTTATTTTTTAATTTGCACCGCAAAGGCGCAAAGAGCGCAAAGTAAAGCGGAAGCGTTTTTCACTTCCAAAATGATTTTTCTTTGCGTCCTTGGCGTCTTTGCGGTGAATAAATGGTATTAGCCATGGGCCATCGCACACCGTTATACGACAACCATCTCAAGATGGGCGCCAAGATCGTGGACTTCGGCGGCTGGGACATGCCGCTGCACTACGGCTCCCAGATCGAGGAGCACCACAAGGTGCGGAAAGACTGCGGGATGTTCGATGTCTCGCACATGAACGTGGTGGACGTGAAGGGCGCCAAGGTCCGCGATTTCTTCCGCCTGTTGCTGGCCAATAACGTCGACAAGCTCAAGACCAAAGGCAAGGCGCTGTACAGCTGCATGCTCACCGCCAAGGGTGGTGTCATCGACGATCTCATCGTCTATTACATGGATGACCGGTGGTTCCGCGTGGTCATGAACGCGGCCACGCGCGACAAGGACATGGCGTGGGTGAACACGGCGGCCAGGGAATTCGGTCGCTCCCGGCATCCTGCCTCTCGCGACATTAGTGCGTCCCTGCACGTCAGCGGGCTCGAGGTAATACCGCGCCACGATCTCGCGATGATCGCGGTGCAGGGGCCGAACGCGAAAGAGAAGGTGTATCAAGCCCTGGGCGAGGCGTTGCGTACGCCGGCCGGCGCCCTCAAGCCGTTTCATGCCGCGACCGTGGGCGAGCTGTTCATCGCCACCACCGGTTATACCGGCGAAGACGGTTTCGAAATTATTCTTCCGGCCAAGGCCGCGCCGTTCACCTGGCAGATGCTGAACGAGGCGGGCGTGGCACCCATCGGGCTCGGTGCGCGCGATACCTTGCGCCTGGAGGCCGGCATGAATCTCTACGGTTCGGACATGGACGAGACCACCACGCCGCTGGAATCGGGCCTGGCCTGGACCGTGGCGCTCGAACCGTCCGACCGGAAATTCATCGGGCGCGAGGTGCTGGATAAACAGAAGGCCCGCGGCGTTCCGCGCCAGCTCGTCGGGCTGGTGCTCGAAGGCAAGGGCGTGCTGCGCAATCATCAGAAAGTGGTTTGCAATGGCGCGGGAGAGGGTGAAATCACGAGCGGCAGTTTTTCGCCCACGCTCAATCAGGCGATCGCGCTGGCGCGCGTCCCGGCCGCGGTGAAAATCGGCGATCGCGCCACGGTCGACCTGCGCGGCAAGCCGGCGACGGTGCGCGTCGTCAAATATCCGTTTGTCCGCAACGGCAAGAGTTGTCTTTAAAAGCGAGGGGAATCATGAGCACTATTCCGAAAGACCTTAAGTACACGAAATCGCACGAATGGGTGAAGCTGAACGGCGACGGCAGCGTCACCGTCGGCATCACGCACCATGCCCAGGATCTCATGGGCGACATGGTGTTCGTGGACCTGCCGCAGGCGGGGACCAAAGTCACGAGCGGCAAGGAATGCGGCGTGGTCGAGTCCGTGAAGGCGGCTTCCGACGTGTACGCGCCGGTCAGCGGCGAGATCGTCGAGGCCAATGCCGCGCTCGCCGATTCCCCCGAGACCGTGAACAAGGACAGTTACGGCGCCGGCTGGATGTTCCGCCTCAAGCCCGCGAACAAGGCCGAGATCGACGGCCTGCTCGACGCCAAGGCCTACGAGGCGCTGGTGGCGTCTGAAAAGCACTGATATCAC